>PLCH01000247.1 GCA_003135585.1 Chitinophagaceae bacterium | reverse complement strand
ACCTGGTGGGAAGGATTGGATCCCCAGGACTTATATGCCCAAAGACATTCCCCTGGTATAAATTCCGATGATCAGGAAACCTTTTTTAAACAGTGGGACTGGTCTCACGGGGCCAGCACACCCGATAAAAAATACTGTGAAAAATTCTATAACCGGACTATAGATCTTATCGATCAATATCATCCTGATCTGGTTTATTTTGATGATACCGTTTTGCCCTTGTATCCCGTCACTGATTTCGGATTGCGCATAACGGCGCATCTTTACAACAGTAACATCAAGCGTCATGCGGGTAGACTGGAAGCCGTAATTACGGGGAAGGTTCTAGATGAAAAGCAGCGAAGATGTATTGTTTGGGATATTGAACGAGGTCATACCAATGATATTGAGCCACTACCCTGGCAAACGGATACCTGTATCGGGAATTGGCATTATGACCGGTCACTGTTTGTGGAGCATGGGTACAAGACAGCAAAATCAATTGTACTTAGTCTCATTGACATTGTAAGTAAAAATGGCAATCTTTTATTGAACATACCTGTCCGCGGAGACGGCACAATAGATGCAGACGAATTGGCTATTGTGGAAGAAATAGCTGAATGGGTTAAGATAAACGGGGAATCCATTTTTGGCACAAGACCCTGGAAAATTTTTGGTGAAGGACCTGCTATTGCTTCTGCGGGAGAATTGAAGAACCAGGGATTTAATGAAGATTCCGGGATACCCTTCACATCCGAAGCAATCCGGTTTACCCAAAAGGCTGGCAGGTTGTATGCAGTTGCACTTGGATCTCCTGTCGGAGGTAAGGTTGTGGTAAAAACCCTCACAGAAGCCTGTACTCTTTATCCGAAAAAAATTGGAAGAATTGATTTATTGGGCTCCGATCAGCCATTGGTTTTCGAGCGAAATGAGAATGGTTTAACCATAGACTTACCTGAAAATACTCCCATTCAATATGCTTATTCTTTTAGAATTCTACCGCTTTAGATTTTATGAATGTCTCATTATACTGAAACGAAAAAATGGTTAAAAATCTTTTGCTCGCATTTGTTCTCTTTTTTGCTTGGACAGCGGATTCAAATGCCCAGCCGGTGAAGGTTTCTNNCCCTGGGGGTACCTGTGTATAATATTCATTTCAGCTGGCAGTTGGAAAGTGACGAGCGTGGCAAATCCCAAAAAGCTTATCAGTTGGCAATAGCAAGCTCTATTCAAAATTTGCAAAACGAAAAATATGATGTTTGTAATTCCGGCTATACCCAAAGCATTCAGAATATAAATGTTGTCTATAAGGGTAGACATTTAAAGCCCGCTACCATCTATTATTGGAAAGTAAGGGTAAGGGATAACGATAACCAGGTTTCTGGCTGGAGTAATATTCAAAATTTTACAACAGGTTTGTTTGACAAAAAGGACTGGAAGGGAGCCAGGTGGATTGGTTATGAGGCATTGCCGGATGGAATGCGTGTTGCGCCTGGTGTGCCCGATGCCTATGCCTCGCAACTGGGAAACAAAGCTATGCGACGACCGGTTATCCCGTTGTTCAGAAACACTTTCAGTGTTTTAAAAAAAGTAAAATCCGCCCTTCTGTTTGTAACCGGCCTCGGACAATATGAAATCAGCATCAACGGAAAAAAGCTGGATGATGCCTTTCTTTCTCCTGGCTGGACATATTATGATAAAACGGTTTTATACAATTCGTTTGACGTTACCCGGCAATTATTGAGCGGAAAAAATGCAATAGGGGTAATAGTGGGCAATGGTTTTTATAATATTAACCGGGAACGCTATTTCAAAATGGTTTCGGCTTTCGGTATGCCTGCAATGATATGCCGGTTAAAAATTACGTACGAGGATGATACGGTAGAAAACATCATGTCTGATGAAACCTGGAAAACCGCAGCGTCCCCCATTACTTTCACAAGTATTTACGGAGGGGAAGATTATAATGCAGGCCTGGAACAAGAAGGATGGAATACAGCCGGTTTTGATGATGAACAATGGCGGAATGCCATGCTTATAAAAAAACCTGATGGAAAACTGAAACCGGAATCTGATTATCCTGTGCGCGTAATGGATACTATATCCGTCCGAAAAATTACTAGATTAAACAACCATGCTTATCTCTATGACTTCGGCCAAAATTCTTCCGGTATCCTTAGGTTTATGGTAAAAGGAAATAAAGCTGATACCATAAGAATTACACCGGCCGAATTAGTTGATTCATGCAATTTGCCTAATCAAAATGCATCAGGAAGACCTTATTATTATACTTATATTTTGAAAGGCACAGGCTTGGAAATATGGCAGCCAAAATTTAGTTATTATGGCTTTCGTTATGCGCTGGTTGAAAATGCCGCACCCGATACTGCAGGCAATAAATCACTTCCTTCCTTACTCTATATAGTCTCCTTGCACACAAGAAACAGCACACCCGCAACAGGAATATTTTCCTGTTCAGATTCATTGTTTAATAAGGTCAACACGCTTATACAATGGGCAGTGAAAAGCAATCTGCAAAGTGTGGTTACCGATTGTCCGCACCGCGAAAAACTCGGCTGGCTGGAGCAGGATTATCTAATGGGAACTTCCATACAGTACAACTTTGATATACAATTGCTTTACAGGAAACTGGTAAGGGATATGATGGATGCTCAAACAAGAAATGGATTGGTGCCGGATATTGCCCCTGAGTTTGTTAAATTCAGCGAAGGCTTCAGAGATTCTCCTGAATGGGGAAGTGCCGCAGTTATATTGCCCTGGTTTTTGTATCAATGGTATGGTGACAAAGAATCCATGGGACTGGCTTACCCCATGATGAAGCGGTATGTAGCGTACCTGGGAAGTAAATCAGCAAACCATATCCTGTCCTACGGTCTGGGCGATTGGTATGATTATGGCCCAGGTTTCCCGGGTGAGGCCCAATTGACACCAAAAGCATTGACTGCGACTGCTATTTATTTTTATGATGTGTTGCTGCTTGCCCGAATGGCTACCCTATTGCATGATACGGCCCAGGGTCAAAAACTCAAACTCCTGGCCTCAGAAATTAAGCATGCATTTAACCAAAAATTTTTTAACAGAAAATCAAAAGTATATTCCACAGGCAGCCAAACAGCTATGGCTATGCCGCTCTGTGTTGGCCTTGTGGAAAAACAGTTCAGACAGCCGGTATTGAATAATCTTATTGATTCGATCAATCAGTCAGGACTGGCGTTAACTGCGGGTGACATAGGTTTTCATTTTCTTATCAAGGCACTGGATGACGGGGGCGCTTCCCAATTGATTTATAAAATGAACCATCATGATGACTCACCAGGTTATGGATACCAATTGAAAAAAGGCGCAACTGCCTTAACAGAATCCTGGGCTGCCCTGGAAGAAGTTTCAAACAATCATTTAATGCTCGGACATATTATGGAATGGTTTTACCGCGGAATTGCGGGAATAGGACAGCAGGAAAATTCCACAGCTTATAAAAATATAACAAACCGTCCTCAGCCTGTAGGCAGTATCTCATCAGCCAAGGCAAGTTTTAAATCGCCCTATGGATTAATTACAAGTGAATGGAAAAGGGAAAAAAATAGTTTTTCACTACATTTAACAATACCGGTTAATACAAGCGCAACTGTCTATCTTCCGGTTGAACCAACTACCGGAATTTTTGAAGGAGGGAAGCCTTTCAGTAAAAACAAAATAAAAATGATTCAAAGTACGGCCATAATAAGTATTCCCTCCGGGGAATATCTCTTTGAGGTTAAATAAAATTTGGTTGTTATGAAAAAGCACCTTTTTCCCCAGATTAGTTCCAAATTCTTAAATAAGTTTGGTTGGAAAAAATAGGCAGGGAGGGATGCCTGAATAATATACAGTTTCTTGCTCCTTTTTTAAAGGAAACATCAACAAAATATCTAAATTTAGAATAAGTCCTCTCCAGGATTTATTTTTCGTAAACCATATTGCCCACCAAAATTGAAATGATAAAATTGTAGAAATGACAAGCAAAAAATTTCAGTTAAAAGTAGGCCTGTTTAGTATTGGCCTCGAAACCTACTGGGCCCAGTTTGAGGGGTTACAAAGCAGACTCGAGGGCTATACGAATATTGTAAAAGATAAACTGCAGAGTTACAACTGCGAAGTAGTAAGTCTTGGACTTATTGATACTGCAGAAAAAGCACTCATTGCGGGTCATGAATTCCGAAAGGCTGATGTGGATATCATTTTCCTGTACATAACCACCTACGCTCTATCCTCAACGGTATTGCCCGTAGTTCAAAGAGCTAAAGTGCCGGTGATTATTTTAAATCTTTCTCCCGATGCAAACATTGATTATGCCGCGTTCAATAAAATGGCGGACAAGACCAGGATGACAGGCGAATGGTTGGCTTATTGTTCAGCTTGTCCGGTTCCTGAGATTTCCAATGTGTTTAACCGGGCAGGGATACAATTTCATCAGATAACAGGTATCCTTCATGAGGATGATGATTGCTGGAATGAGGTCAAAGGCTGGATAGAGGCTGCAAAAGTTGCCCATACCATGTCTCATAACAGGCTAGGTGCTTTGGGTCAATATTACAGCGGGATGCTGGATATCTATTCAGACCTGACCATGCAATGTATAACCTTTGGCGGCCATATAGAGATTATTGAAGTTGATGAAGTTTCTGCTTTACGAAAGAAAGTTTCCCGGGCTGAAATAGAAGAGAGGGTAAAAGATGTTTACCGGTTATTTGATGTGCAGCAAGACTGTCCCCGAGAAGAATTGGAACGTGCTGCAAAAACATCCGTGGCTTTGGACAGGCTGGTGGACCTCTATCAGTTGGGTTCTTTGGCTTATTATCATAAAGGAACGGGTAATGAAGAAAATGAAGATACCATGAGTTCCTTTATTGTAGGTGGGTCCCTGCTTACAGCACGTAATATTCCCGTTGCCGGTGAATATGAGATAAAGAATGCACAAGCCATGAAGATCCTGGACAGTTTTGGCGCCGGAGGATCTTTTACAGAGTATTATGCAATGGATTTTAAGGATGATGTGGTATTGATGGGCCATGATGGGCCCGGCCATATAGCCATATCCGAAGGCAAGACAAAGTTGAAACCTTTACAGCTATATCACGGTAAGGTTGGCCAGGGTTTATCAGTGGAAATGAGTGTAAAAAAGGGCCCGGTAACCCTGCTTTCCGTAGTCCAGAAACGGGATAGCACAATGATGCTGTTATGTGCCGAAGCTGAATCTGTCGCAGGGCCGGTTTTAGAGATAGGTAACACCAACAGCAGGTATAAATTTTCGATTGGTGCCAGGAGATTTGTTAATGAATGGAACGAAGAGGGGCCTTCCCATCATTGCGCTGTTGGAACAGGTCATATTGCTCATAAAATTCATAAACTAGGCAGCCTTTTAAACATGAGGGTGGTAAAAATATGCTAGTAATCGGATAGGTTTAAAATTCTTAATATTCGGGATCTTTTCAAGCAGACATGGGATCATTTTTTTCTTAAACGCAGCACATTTATTACACACACCAAACCATATTGGTCTTGGATTTAGATAAAATAAAAAAGGCTGAAATAGAATTTTGGCGTTTCTAGTTTCACAATCAAGTTAATTAATGTTTTCATGGAAAAATTCCTAACGCTTGGTTTGTTTTTTTTATTGAATTTTTGTAACGATAAATTACAGGGACAAACTTTTACAAAAAATCGACTTGCAGATTCCAGCGCTGATGGAGATCCGGCTGTATATTTTAAACATCCTCCTGCTAGCGCCAAGCCTGGGGTATTATGGATGTGGATGGGATCAAACCTAAGCAAGGATGGGATTAGAAAAGACCTGGAAGCTTTAAAGAAGCAAGGGTTTAACCGAACTACCATGTTCAGCCTGGCCGATATTACCACACCCTGGGCAGGTGAAATTGGAAAAGATCCAACACCTGAACTGGTATCCTGGACTGAACCGTGGTGGGCAATGGTACGTTATGCTGCTGAAGAATCCAAGCGGCTTGGGATGGATTTTGGTATGTATAATGGAGCCGGCTATGAATCAAGCGGTGGTGTGTGGATCAGCCCTGAGCTTTCTATGCAGGAAATATGCTGGTCAAAAATCAGTGTCAGTGGTGGCTTGCATATTAGTGCCAAATTGGAACGCCCGTCGGTAAGTTTGCGTGGACATACCCCCTGGCCTATTCACAATAATGAAACCGGCGTTGCGGAAATACCTAAAGTGGCTGCACGCGCCACTTATTATAAGGATATTGTCGTTTTGGCCTTACCCGCAAAAGGTATTGTAGCGCCAAACCAGGTAATTAATCTTGCCGGTAAAATGCATCCCGATGGCAGTTTGGATTGGGATCCGCCAGCGGGCGACTGGGTCATCTACCGGTTTGGACATACCACAAGTGGTACCTTTATCCAGCCCGCTCAATGGAAAGCTACAGGTTTGGAATGTGATAAAATGAACCAGGAAGCGGTAGACTTCCATATTGATCACATCATAACTGAGATCAGGAAGCATCTGGGGGATTTAATAGGCACAGGTTTTACACATGTGCATTTTGACAGTTATGAGGCAGGAACACCAACCTGGACACCCTTGATGACCGAAGAGTTTCTAAATCGAAGAGGATATGATCTTACTCCCTATTTGGCAACTTTTGACGGAAGAATCATTGGCCAGGATGGCCGGGATTCTTTAAAATTTGTTATTGATTTTGAGGCTACCATAAAGGATTTATACAGGGATATTTATTTTACTACGATATCCAAGAAATTAGCGGCTGCGGGACTTGGCTTTTTATGCGAACCCTATGGAGGACCCTGGAGACAGGATGAAATAATGCCGTTGGTAAAAAATGTGATGACAGAATTTTGGACGCATGGGGGCAATTACTCACCCGTTGAACTTGAATCCACCGTTGCCTCTCTAAGGAAATCAGGACAAAATATTGTTGAAGCGGAGGCTTTTACCGGAGATCCCAGGGACAGCAAATGGGACGAAACACCATCCTGGTTAAAGCCAATTGGTGACGCTGCATTTTGTGCAGGAGTAAACCGGTTTATTTTACATCGGTTTGTCCAGCAGCCCTGGATCGACAGATACAAACCAGGTGCAACGATGGGGCAGTGGGGCACACATTTTGACCGTACCCAAACCTGGTGGAATTCTGCAAAAGCTATAGTGGAATATTGGCAACGCTGCCAGGCACTGTTGCAGTGGG
This sequence comes from Chitinophagaceae bacterium, assembly GCA_003135585.1. Lineage (GTDB taxonomy): Bacteria > Bacteroidota > Bacteroidia > Chitinophagales > Chitinophagaceae > Puia. Next base: position 8,719 of record PLCH01000247.1, on the reverse strand, counting down.
GGAAAATAGCCGAGGANNCAGTCAAACATATCCACCGGCGCAGCGGCAGGACTGAGATTTATTTTGTGGTCAATACTTCCCGCCAGGCTGTTTCTGCTAGCTGCAGTTTTAAATATTCGGGCCTTTTGCCTGAACTTTGGGATCCTGTGACGGGAGTTTTGCGTAACCTGACTCAGTTTGAAGTTACTGATAACCATATTTCTGTTCCTATCAGTTTTGATGAAGCCCAAAGTTTTTTCATCGTATTCCGAAAAAAAATTATGGCGCTAAAACTGATCAAAAAAGACAATTTTCCTGNNATCGACGGCCCATGGCAGGTTAAATTTGATTCATCCTGGGGCGGACCAGCCCAGCCCGTAAGTTTTTCTTCATTAGACGACTGGAGTAAACGCACCGAACCGGGGATAAAATATTATAGCGGGACTGCGGTGTACGCCACTTCTTTTAATTTGCCTGAAATTGAAATCTCTGGTGGCAAACAACCAATTTTATACCTTGATCTGGGGCTGGTAAATCATATAGCGCGTATTAAAATAAATAATCAAGACCTGGGCGTCGTTTGGACGGCTCCCTGGACTATCAGGGTACCATCAGGTTTGCTAAAGAGGAAAGGCAATCGGTTAATAATTGAGGCCACTAATACATGGGCTAACAGACTGATCGGGGATGAACAGGAACCTCCGGACTGTGAATGGCTGCCGGGTCAGTTTGGCGGAAACTATTTAAAAGAATTTCCGGAATGGTTCCTAAAAAACCAACCTCGTCCCTCAAAAGGCCGGTTTTGTTTTACTACATGGAATTACTTTACCAAAGATTCCCCTTTAATTTCTTCGGGGTTACTAGGACCCGTACGCATAATGAAGGAGGAATACAAATGAATCATTAGGCTCTGAAGTATAGTCATTGGGATTCATAACTTTCTTATTTTGCAGCAGATATGTTTTTTGCTGTATTGGTGCTTTACAGGTTTTTGCAATAAATCAATTTTAAAATCATGGTAAAAAAATTTAAATTTTTGGTTTTTATAATGATCTGCACTCTTTCATCCGGGTATGCGCAGCAAAACATTTTTAACGAAACACCAGAGCAGAAAGCGAAGCGTCTTGAGTGGTGGACGAATGATCGCTTTGGCATGTTTATTCACTGGGGGCTTTATTCTCTGGCTGCAAGGCACGAATGGGTTAAGCACAATGAAAAAATGACCAATGAACAATATCAGAAATATTTTGATTTGTTTAATCCGTATCTGTTTGATCCAAGGAAATGGGCTAGACAAGCCAAAGATGCCGGTATGGAATATGCAGTGCTCACGACCAAGCACCATGAGGGCTTTTGTTTGTTTGATTCTAAGTTCACGGATTATAAAGCACCCAACACCGGGGCGAAGCGGGACCTGGTAAAAGAATATGTGGAGGCATTCAGGGCAGAAGGGCTGAAAGTTGGGTTCTATTATTCCCTGCTCGATTGGCACCACCCTGATTATACGATTGATGATCCACACCCCCAGTCACCCGATAACAAAAGCGATACGGCCTATGCCCGTCTGAATAATGGAAGAGATATGGCGAAATACCGGCAATACATACGAAATCAGATAACCGAGTTATTGACCCAATATGGTAAAATTGACATATTATGGGTAGATTTCTCTTTCCCGAGAAAGGATGGGCATGGCAAGGATAAGGAGGATTGGGGATCTGTCGATTTGCTGAAAATGATAAGAAAACTTCAACCCGGGATCATAGTAAATAACAGGTTGGGTCTTGAAGCATATAAAGACGGAGGTGATTTTGCCACCCCCGAACAGGTCAGCACGGCTGAACTGGAGAAATACAAAGGACAATATTGGGAAACCTGCCAAACTTTTTCCGGTTCATGGGGTTATTACCGGGATGAAAATACCTGGAAAACAAACAGGCAACTGCTGGATNNGGTGGTAACCTGATTTTGAATGTCGGCCCAACTGCAAAGGGTGAATTTGATGAAAGAGCAGTTAATGCGTTGGACAGCCTTGGCCGCTGGATGCACGCCAACAGTAAATCCATTTATGGATGCAGTTTTGCTCCCCCGGGATTTAAAGTACCCGACAGTACAAAGCTCACCTATAACGGGCGTATAAAACGTTTATACGTTCATTTGTACAATTATCCTTCCACCAGAGCCCTGACTTTACCTGGATATAATGGTAAAATTAAATATGCGCAATTTCTAAACGATAACTCGGAGCTCATTTACCGTCAGTCATCCTCCAACCCGGATGATCTGATACTAGCATTGCCCGAAAAAAAGCCCGGCTTTGAAATTCCAGTGGTTGAATTGACACTTCAATAATAGGATTCGGGAATAGGACCATTATATTTTGAGAATTCGATTATTAATACTAACTTTGCTTACGGTGTTAGATAATTTAACAGTTATAAATGGGTATAATAGAGAGAAAATCACGACAAAAGGAAGAGGTTCGATCTTCTATTTTAGAGGCAGCCTGGGGAATTGTACTTTCAGATGGCTGGAATTCTCTTTCAATTCGAAAAATTGCTGACATCATAGAGTATAGTTCGCCTGTAATTTATGATCATTTTGCCAATAAGGAAGCCATCCTTTTGGAGTTAGGCAAAAAAGGATTTCGTCTATTAAATGAAGAACTGGTAAAGGCAAAAAAAAGGTCCCTAAATCCTGAAAAACAAATTGAAGCCATGGCCTTTTCGTACTGGGAGTTTGCCTTTGAAAATAGGGCGTATTACCAGGTAATGTTCGGACTTGGAATGCCTTCTTGCCAAACTATAAGTGAGACCAGCGAATTAGTTACTTTCAGCGGATTAATTATGCAGCCAATAAAGGAACTGATTAAGGTTAGTAATACCCATGTTGATCCCTATTTAAAACTTCATACATTTTGGTCCATGTTGCATGGATTAATTTCAATAAATATGATAAACAACAGCGAAATCAAAGATGGTATGAATCATCTTGTCATACAGGATTTTGTAGCAGGGTTTATATCGGGTATAAAGAAATAGTTTTTTTTGCCGTGTTACTTAACGGTGTTAGGAAAATTAATATAGATAGTTATTTATAGAAATTACAGAATTATTCATCATTTAAATCAAATAAAATGTCAGTAACAAAATGGTCTCTTGATCCAATGCACAGTGAATTGGGCTTTAAAATTAAGCACATGATGCTCTCCAACGTCTCGGGAAGTTTTACAAAATTTAACGTCAAGGTGGAAACGGACGGGAACGACTTTGCCAGTGCAAAAATAGCTGCATCCATTGAAGTAGCATCAATCAATACTAATAATGAGCAGCGTGATGCCCACCTGCGAAATGCAGATTTTTTTGAAGTTGAATCTCACCCCAACATTGAATTTAAATCTACTAAAATAGAGAAAACCGGCGTGGATATTTTCACTGTTTTAGGTGNNGGATCCAGGTTGAATATAACGGAGTTGGAAAAGATCAAAGTGGCAACTTGAAATCCGGCTTTTCTCTAAATGGAAAAATCAACAGAAAAGATTGGGGTATAAGTTATAATTCCATATTAGATACAGGCGGTCTTGCATTAGGTGAAGAATTAAAAGTTAATGGTGAAATACAGTTGGTAAAGCAGGCTCAGCTTCAGCCGGCTTAAAAAATTGTCTGCACCATAAAAAGAATGCAATAGTTTTTATGAAGAGGCCATTTCAATTCAAGACTGATTGGCCTTTTTATAAATTTAATCATTACGGAAAAAGTACATTCTCCTATGTTATTTTTCAGGAAATATTATTTTAAATTTTTTTGTATAGAGCCATTGCCTTTTGCNNGGCGGACACAGCATGCTGACCACTGATCTGCTGAAATTGTCCGCCATGCAAACAGATAGATGCGGGGTGAAAAGAAACTTCTGATTACTCCCCTCAGGAACGTTCATACTGAATAGTTCTTATTAAACCAGGCCAAAGGTATATCTGCTTCGAAACTTCCTGTATTAGTAGTAATTCTATTTTCAAATTTCCCCTCAACGCTAAATCCCAGTTTCTTATAAAAATTAATTGCCTTTTGATTCGACTCCCTGGCGATTAATTCGACTCTTAAAATGTCCGGGCGGCTTGCGGATATAAAATCAAGCAGATGGGTGAAAATGGCCTTGCCAATTCCGGTTCCCTGGAAATCGGGATCGATTACAATGGTAAGTTCACTAAAAACATGACTAAATACTTTGGGAACTAATTTATAACAATGAATTTCAGCAATGATTTCTTTTGAATCGGAATTGGCATCTATAACCAATTCGATACCTGTTTCTCTTGAGTTATCCATAAAGCTCTGGACATAATTTTCATCGATTTCACTCTCGGTTCTTGCAATTCCCGTGGTTTTTTCAGCTACCCTTTTATAAAGGGTTAAGATTTTATCTTTATCCGATGGATTTACCTTCCTTATTGTATACATGATGTTTTTTTTTATTCAGGGAAACTTTTCAAAATTTGTAAACCTCCATTTAACCTGATTCGATAAGGCCGATAGCTTTTGAATGCTGAATTGCATCATAATTATTCTTAAAAAGGCAGGTAAATACTCCCAACTTGACAAGGCTGTCCAAAAATTCTTTTGTTTCAGGTTCGTTTTTTGCAAATACATTCCTGATATAGACAGCAAATATTCTGTCCGGATATTTGGTTGCTATGGTGGTATAAATGGCCGGATCACTTTGGGAATTGTCACCCAGCAAAATGAACTTCTGCCTAGGAAACGCATCCAGTATTCTTACAACGCGTAATAANNCTCCTTCGTGTTTTGTTTTTCCTGTTTTCAACAACTGAAACCATCTCTTAATCTGGTTCAGGAGAAAAATACCTTTAGGAAGTCCGTTGTGGTTAAAGAATTCATTTAAATCCTCATACAGGTTCCATTCGCTGCTTGAAACATAAAAAAAAGGATTGGGTAAACCCGGGGTTGTGTGGGAGCCTGCAAGCAATTCATAATACCTTACTACGTCGGAGAACGCTTTCCGGGTGCGCGGATTATTTCCAAACAACACCCGTAATCTTTTTCCAATGGTAGATGAGTGGGAGATCAGGACCGTATCATCAATATCCGATATAAAAGCATATTGCGTGGAATGCGGTACAAAGATTTTCCCTTCCCCGGTACCGACGATGTCACCCAATGCATCCAGGTATTTAATAATGACAGCATGCCAGCCTGCATCCACTTCAGTATCAGACTTCCATTCAAATTTAAAAAAACCATCTGCTTCTGTTCTGGAATCCAGGATCTGGTCTCTCCAATGCAATCGGACATGTGCGCCTTCTATAGGNNATCCAGGATCTGGTCTCTCCAGTGTAATTGGACGTGTGCGGCTTCTATTGGTTTGACAAGGAACAATCTAAACAAATAGATAGTATTGGAAAAAACATTGTTCGTATAATTGTGGCGGGTTTTCGGTTTTCTGGTGAGTACATGCCCAAAAACAATGAGATTATGCGTATGCCCATAGCCATGATAGACCCTGACTGTTGCCTCATTATATTTTGATGAATTTGCCATTTCGAAGGATCATGAGTTAAGCCACCTAAAAATCATCATCAATTTATGAAGGATCAGCCTGATTTAAAATTACTTTTCATAATTAACCCCGGCTCGGGAAATAATAAGGCGGACTTGGCCACACTTATAAGGGATTATTTTCAGTCCTTACCCCACAGGATTGAATTGTATGAATTATCTGACCCTGCAGCTTCCCAAAAAATAAAAGAAAAAATCGAGGAATTTAAGCCCCACCGGGTGGTTGCAGTGGGAGGGGACGGGACAGTTAGGCTTACGGCAAAATACCTCTTGCAAACAAATATTCCCCTTGGGATCTTGCCCGCAGGATCCGCCAACGGGCTGGCAAAAGAATTGGGGATCCCCGAAGATTTTGACAAAGCTCTTGATATCCTTGTAAATGGCGTCATAAGGGAAATTCACGTCATTAAAATCAATGATGAAATATGCATACACCTTAGCGACATTGGTTTTAATGCCTTTGTCATAAAAAAGTTTGAGGGCTCCGGGGGGCGGGGTATGTGGGGTTATATAAAGGCCTCCTGGAAAGTATTATGGGATAAACCCCAGATGCAGATTGAGATGCAGATAGATAATAAATATATAAAAAGGCAAGCCGCGATGATTGTTGTGGCCAATGCGAGAAGATATGGAAGCGGGGCCCTTATAAACCGNNAGTAATAGTTGTAAGAAAGGTATCGGTTGCTGAAATCTTTAAAATGATGGTAACACATTCGGCTTATAATCCAAAAAAAACAGAAGTATTCCAAACAGGATCACTGAATATGTTTTCAAGGGTCAAGGCCCATTTTCAGGTTGACGGGGAATACCTGGGCAGGGTTAACAATATAAAGGCCACGATTATCCCGGGTGCCCTGGAAGTAATATGTTAGGGAAACACTAATTCAATAAAACGAAAATGAAACCTGCAATTGAAAAGCTGATCAAACAAATTTCACTAAAAGTATTGGTAATTACGGGCCTTTTTTTAGTGGCTTTGTTCATTTTTGCCTTTTTAGCCGACGAAGCAGTCTACGAACACGAGGACAGCTTTGATAAAAGCGTCATTAGCTTTCTTTCAACCCATCTGACGCACGGTGTCATTCAGGCAATGAAGGATTTTACTTTTTTCGGGTCCTCAATATTTCTTTTCCCCGCCTATATTATTATGATTGCTTATTTTATAATAAAAAAGAAAATCCGTCGTGCAATNNCACTTATCGTTGTCAGCAGCACCGCGATGATGTTTTTGTTAAAACAGGTATTTCATCGCAAAAGACCCGAATTGCCAATTATTAAAGGGATCACCAATTATAGTTTTCCGAGTGGTCACGCGCTTTCTTCTTTTATCTTTTGCAGTATCCTGGCCTACCTTATTTGGCAAGGGAAGCTTAGCCCTCTCCTTAAATACCTGTTAATGACCCTGTTGTTATTATTGACAATTACCATTGGGATAAGCAGAATCATTCTTAACGTGCACTATACCACCGATGTAATTGCAGGGTTCTGCCTAGGGATTATGTGGGTCATACTATCATTTTGGCTGCTAAATTTACTTTCAAATATGACCGTGACTCCCAAAGAGGAGTCAGTCCTCAAGCAGGATTGAATTTATTCCTTGAAAAAGGTATAATTTTTCAGATGTCCGGGAAAGGTTTTTTCTGTGGAAAAATAAATCCAAGACCGACCCGCGTAAAACCCATGGAGCCTTAGTCCGAATGAATGCACATCCGATTTACATATTTGAAGTCGCCAGGAGCTAATTTTATGAACAATATGTTTGAAACTATTCTGCCTTTTAAATGATTATTCCCCTTTCTTTGACAATATTCGACATACCAAATTAACGGTAATTATGAAATACTTTGGATTGATACGCTGGAAATATCCGTGGTCAATTCCACTAGAAAATAAACGATGCAATTAACTTATTCAGCCAGACCATGAACCTCGAAAAATTCCTAAATAATGTGATTCAGGGAGACTGCCTAGAGGTAATGAAGGAAATGCCTTCAAAATCCATTGATATGATTCTCTGCGATTTGCCTTATGGTACGACGCAAAATAAGTGGGATTCGGTAATTCCATTGGATAAGCTTTGGGAACAGTACCAAAGAATTATCAAAGATAAAGGCGTGATTGCGCTCAGCGCCCAGGGTATTTTCACGGCAAAGATCATAATGAGCAATGAAAAGTTATTCAAATATAAAATCATCTGGATCAAGTCAAAACCGACAAATTTTTTGAATGCAAAAATTCAACCTTTACGTAAGCATGAGGATATTTGCATCTTCTACAAAAAACAACCAACCTACCATCCGCAAATGTCCAAAGGCGAAGCTTACGACAAAGGGTTTCGTAAAAACCAATATACAGGCAGCTATGGTGNNTGTGATTTTTTATGACCATGAAAAAGCCAAAGATCTTGCCGATCCCCATGAAACAGCCATTTATGTAAAAACGGCTGAATCTGAAGGAACTGTTCATCACCCCACTCAAAAACCAGTTGAATTGGGTCGTTACCTCATTCGTACATATACTAATCCAGGTGATATTGTATTAGACAATGCCTGTGGCAGTGGCAGCTTTCTTCTTTCTGCCTTATTTGAACAAAGGAAATTTATTGGCATTGAGAAGAATGAAAATGTATTGCTTCACAAAGTTCAGGCTACTGATTACATCAAAATTTGCCGTGACAGGATTAATCAGGCGAATCAAGAATTTGAACGGGAGAAACATACTCCAAAATTAAATGGAGAACCCGTACCAGATTTTTAATCGCTGAACGAATAACCTTTGAGCGCTGGCTCTATATCAAAGTGTGGAAGATCTAATTGGCTGGGTGGATAGGAGAATCTATTCGGAATGGTATAAATTTAGTAAGAACAAGGTAATGAAAAAAAGTAAAACTCTAAAAGAGTACGCCAACAACAATTATGATGCAGAATCACTTATTTATTGCGGAGATTCCCTTACCCGCTTAAAATCATTTGAAGCGGATAAATTTGATTNNAATATTGGAAAATCCTATGAGACAAAAGAGACGATCGAAAATTATTTACAAACGCAGGAGGAAATTATAAAGGAATTAATAAGGGTCTTATCTGTAAGGGGAAGTATTTGCTGGCAGGTCGGGAATTTTGTTGAGAAGGGGGAGGTTTTCCCATTGGATATATACTATTATCAGA
>PLCH01000395.1 GCA_003135585.1 Chitinophagaceae bacterium | reverse complement strand
AATGAAAAAGCTAATAACAGTTTTTATAATAACTGGTGGTATCGCTGTTCTTGTTTCTTCATTTAATAATTCAGGAGCAAAAAGGCCATCTATTGGACAGCAATCCAATGAGGATTCCCTTGAAAAAGACAGGGCAAAATATGTAGCCCAGGTAATGGAAACAATTAAAGGAAAAGAAAATATGAGGGCAGATTCTGTGTTCAAGAATATTAAAATGTTAAAAATACCAGCCGCACGCTTATTGAAAGTAATGGAATTAGGCTACAGCCGTTCCCTGGGAGTTAGTTGTGGGCATTGCCATAATACTGCTGATTTTTCATCTGAAGAAAAAGAACAAAAGGAAATTACAAGGCAAATGTCCGCAATGTCGAANNAATAAATACCGAACTATTAAAAAATATTCAGGGCTTGAAAAGCTCGCCAGCCATTATTAATTGTACAACCTGTCACAGAGGCGAGCTAAAACCGGCTTTAAATTTACAATGAGAATGCAGGCGAAGCAGATTTGAATTAAGACTGACCGCCCGAATTTCGCAAATACTTTGTTAGTGAGCGCTATTTTCTAAAATCGCCTTTGTCAGACAGACGCTATTTTCAACATTTTCATATTGTCCGTAGTTTCCGATTATTTTATAACCTGCTTTTTGATACAGCCTGATTGCCTCCGATTGTCTTTTCCCGGTTTCTAAAATGCAGTCCGAATAATTCAATTCTGATGCCCATAATTCTAATTCTTTCAGAATACCAAGCCCTATTCCGCGCCCCCGATACTCAGGTTGTACAAACATTCTCTTTATCTCAGCTTTTTTCGTTTCAAGCTGTTTAAATGCACCGCAGCCAATTGGTTTATTCTCCAAATAACAAACGATAACATTGCGGATGTTTTCGATCTTGTTAAATTGGGCGTAGAAGGAATGTTCCTTGCCATTCCTAATTCTTAAGTCTTCATCCAGTAAGGCGACAAGCTTTTGAAAGTCTGCATTATCCGAAAGAGTTCTATTAAAAACAATCATAAAATTGGCGGCTTTATCTTATTTAATGGGTTTCAGCAACAAAGAATTTTCTTGGTTCAAAAAACTTGTTGTTCGGTTATTTCCTCAACCGGTATTCCAAATCTCAAAGTATTTCCGTCTGGATCGGTTACATAAAACTCCCTCATACCCCAAGATTGCTTAGTCGGGCCAAGATGAACGGGTGAATCTTTTTTATTAGCTGTATCCAGCCCTCTCTCCACATACTTTTTGAACAGTTCATCAACATCTTCAATCCTGACGTTTACCGCAATACCAAATACACTGTCTCCAGTCAATATGGAAAGTTGGATCTCAGCTTCCTCCTTTATTAAATCAACAACCAGGTCTTTGACAGAAGAATTTGGATATTTCAATTCAAAATCTAATATACCCGTATAAAAGAAAATCGACCGTTCCATATCCCTGCATTTGATGATAGGTATGATTTTCATTTTCTTTTCAATTTATTTTTGTTTGCCATGACAGTTACTCCGCAAGTTGGATATTTTATCAGGTCCAGGCTGGAACGGCAGTCCGGGTTGATCGATAGATAAAGTTAAGAAATTTGCAGGCCTTTGTCTCCTGGTAAAACAGCAACTTGTAGAAATTTTTAATTATTGGCATTCTCCCGAAGGTTCCGATTTTTGACATCCTGTATAACATTCATTCCTATTGTTTCGAAGAAAACAAAAGATTCATGTTTGGATAGAAGTTCCTATTGTTGCAATAATTTATTTGGCAATTTTGGCAGGATAAATTCTGCGATACGTTTGCCTTCCTCCTTTCCATTTTCAATCGCGTCAAGAAAATGTATCCCGCCAANNCCCGCCATATAAGCGGGAAATACAAGCCTCTTCGGAGGCCTGGTGAAAAGATTCGAATTTTCGCCCCGGCAGACCAATATAGGTTTCCGTGGTGTCTGTAAAGGAAAAATGTTCGCCCATAAAATGAGTTAAGATAATAGCTGCGGCTGTTGAGATGACGCTGTGTCCGCTGGTATACTCGGGAAAAGGAGGTGTTTGGAGGATGGGTACCCATTTTTCATCAATGTATCGATTGATATAAGTTTCCGGGCGGATCCGGTTGCTCCGGTATTTTTCATCCCAACAACTTATAAAAGCATCGTGAAGTGACAGGGCAAGAGCCGAAAGCACCAATACAGTATTTTCAAAACTTAGTTTTTTTTGAAGGCAGGCAGTACCGGCGATTCCCATCCAATGCCCTCCCGGAGATATTTTTTTTAACCCCACACTCATGTGTCCCTCAAACTGAACCGCAAATGGATTGCAATCCCAGTAATTGGCTATCAATATTTGTTCGGGGCTTAGATTTTTTCCTGTTTCATAAACCTGNNGGTCAGGGGAAGCGGTTTAAATTGCGCGGCGGAGTCCATAAAAAAAGAACGGATGCTGTTCCAGTGCGGTTGCACGGCGGCCATATAGTCGGGTGGGGTTGCCTGCCATACACTGTCGCCACCCAACGGGCGGTACCGCTTAAAGACACTCAAATGAAAATATCCGTCCTGTTTGGCATATTGTACAATCAATTTGCTGACTGATTTTGCAAAGATGACAGAGGAATCCAATACCGCCATAGAAATATGATGGTTAGCGAATTCCTTATAAAGTGTCGATTTTTTTTCCTGCAACATATAACCGGATGGCAATAATTCACCGGCGGTCTCCAGGATGCCGTATAAAACACTAAACCTGGTAT
>PLCH01000505.1 GCA_003135585.1 Chitinophagaceae bacterium | reverse complement strand
ATGCGTAGTTTGTCAGATGAATTTCGAGAGGGAACTTTTGAATTATTAAAAACCAGACCACTCACCACCCGGCAGATTGTGGGCGGCAAATACCTGGCAGGCCTGACAGTAATGGGGATAGCGTTATTGCCGACACTTATTTATTTTTATTCGGTTCAACAACTTTCAGCACAGGGCGGTATTGATGTCGGAGGAACAGTTGGTTCCTATATGGGGCTGCTTTTTTTAGCGGCCGTCTTTGTTTCGATCGGTCTTTGTTGCAGTAGTTTTACAAACAATCCTGTGGTATCATTTATTGCGGGGGCCTTTTTGTGCTTTTTGGTATATAATGGATTCCAGGCCATCAGCCGTTTACCAGCATTTGTTGCCGGTGCCGATTATTATATCGAAATGTTTGGCCTCGATTTTCATTATCGCAGCATAAGCCGCGGCGTAATTGACAGCAGGGATATAATTTATTTTCTAAGTCTGATCTTTTTATTTTTATTTCTAACGGATCGTAGGCTGGAAAATCATAAATGAAATAAATAGTAGTAAACTACCGCTTGGCTAAAGGCAAAGCGGCTTTAAACCTANNAGCTAAACATACTCGATTTTTCACCGCACGTTTACGGAGTGCTTCGTTAAAAGTGCCTGTTAAACCTTTTTTCTATACTTATATAGTTTTGCGCCAAACGAGATTTTGTTTGCAACTCAATACTCTTGTCAAAGACCCCAAAAAATTTACGAAATATTCTAAATTCTTAAACAAAGATTGGCAATTCTTCCGCTTCCATAAATGGATAGTGGTTCCCTTGGCTAAACACNNATGGGTTTATTTACCGGCGTTGATAGTCATTGCCAACGTGGTTGCCACACAGTACCATTTTCGTATTGATCTCACGCAGGAAAAAAGATACACCTTATCCTCACCCACCAAAAATTTATTAAGAACTCTGCCAGGAAGAGTTTCCGTTACGATTTTTCTCGAGGGCGAGATGCCGGCCGGGTTGAAAAAACTATCAAAATCGGCGAAAGAATTACTGGAAGAATTTAAGGAATATGGTAAAAGCAATTTACAGTTTGAATTAAAAAAGCCGGCGGAAGGGATGGATGATACTTCCAGGAAACTCTTCATTGATTCATTGTATAAACTCGGATTGAAACCAACCAATGTAAAAGCAACGGCAAAAGAAGGTGCTGAAGAGCAGAGGATGGTTTTTCCCGGCGCTTTGCTGACTTTTAAGGACAGGGCGTTGGGCGTGGATTTCCTGGAAGGACAAAGTTTTATGGATGGAATAAATTCCCTAAACAATGCGGAGGCATTGCTGGAATATAAGTTTGCCAATGCAATCCAGAAAATTACTGCTGATTCTGTTCCTGCGGTAGGTTACCTTACTGGCAATGGTGAGCCCCTCACGTACAATGTATATGATTTGATTGATAGAACCCTCAAACCAAATTACGGATTCGCTGTTCTGAACATTGACAGTTTACCGCTGATCCCCCTAAATTTCAATTCAATTGTCATTGTTAAACCTACCCGGCCTTTTTCTGAAAGGCAAAAGCTTAAAATTGATCAATATATTATGTACGGGGGGAAAGTGATCTGGCTGATTGATAATTTATATGCCGAAATGGACAGCCTGATGCGAAGACAAAGTGATTTTGTGGCCTTTGACCGGGGATTGAACCTGGAAGATCAGTTGTTTAAATATGGCGTCCGTATCAACCAGGATCTTTTGCAGGATCTGCAATGCGATAAGATACCTTTAGTGATTGGCAATTTAGGAAACCAGGCTCAAATGGAATTAAGGCCTTTTCCGTATTTCCCCTTGCTTTCCTCCTATTCGGATCATCCGATTGCCAAAAACCTCGATAAAATCCTATCCATTTTCCCAAATTCAATTGACACGGTAAAATCCCCTGGGATTAAAAAAACTATTTTGCTGGCCTCATCAGAAAATTCGAGGATTTTAAATACACCAGCAGTGGTTTCATTCAATAGTATTAAAACTGCTGAGGATATCAACACCTTTAATAAAAGCCATGTTCCAGTTGCCGTATTACTGGAAGGGAAATTTAATTCCATATTTACAAATAGACTTTCACGCAGCATGGCAGATACTTTATCGAGTTTATACAGACAGCCCTTTTTGCCCGTTAGTGAAACGCCCAACAAAATGATAGTGATCGCTAACGCTGATATTGTAACCAATGTCTTCACAAAAAATAAGGGACCCCTGACAATGGGGTTTAACCAGTTTACGGAATACCAATATTCCAACAAAGATTTCTTCTTGAACTGCATGGAATATCTGGTAAACGCATCCGGCGTTTTGGAAACCCGTTCCAAAGATTTTACGTTGCGGTTGCTGGATCCAAAAAAAGTAGAAAATGAACGCAGTTTCTGGCAATTTATCAATGTGGTGCTTCCTATTTTTGTGATCATATTAGGGGCATTTTTTTACCAGCTGATCCGAAAGAAGAAATACCAGCGCTGATGCAAATTCGTACATTGAGCCATCTGACAAAGAACCTTGCTTATCTTTGCCTATTAAATTAATGCATGGATCAATCCCAGATAACTTATTTGACCTTCGGTATTGTTTTAGTGCTTGCTGTTTTTTTCGACCTTGGGCTGCTCAGTAAAAAATCAACAGTCATTTCCATCAAACGGGCATCGTANNTTTTTTGTATTTCTCTGGTTTGAGAGCGGTAGTAAAACGGCGCTTGAATACCTAAGTGCTTACCTGATGGAATGGAGCCTCAGCATAGACAATATTTTTGTATTCATACTTATTTTTACTTTTTTTGGAATAAAGGAAAAGTATTATGGCCGCGTTTTGCTTATTGGAATCTTACTGGCTGTCGTGTTGCGCATTTTATTTATCTCTGCAGGAATTGTGCTGGTGGCAAAATTTCACTGGATACTATATTTGTTCGGATGTATATTGATTTACACCGGAATCACCATGTTCTCTGCAAAAAACGATGAGGAACCTAACCTGGAACAAAATCGTGTGTATAAATTCCTAAAGCAGTTCCTCCCGTTAACAACAGACGATTNNAAATTCAGTTTGATAAAAAATGGGAAAAAATTTTACACCAACGTATTTGTTGTGGTTATTCTTTTAGCCACAACAGATGTTTTATTTGCGGTTGATTCAATTCCTGCTGTATTTGGGATTACCCAGGATAAAATGGTTATCTATACTTCGAACATTTTTGCAGTACTGGGACTGCGTTCCTTGTTCTTTCTGCTCCGCGGGGCGATGAACAGGTTTACTTTCCTTCCAAAAGGTATTGCAGCTGTGCTTATTTTTGTCGGGTTAAAAATGCTGGGAGAAATGATAAATTTTTATATACCCATTTTGATTTCCTTGCTGGTAATACTTGTGTGCATGTCGGCGTCCGTCATTTATTCAGTTTCCCTCAATAAGCAAAAGAATGTACCCTAAATAATAATCATGCAAATGTGAAATATACGATCGAAGATATTGTTTCTATCCTCCATGGATCTTTTCGACATTTTTCTAAAAACGATTCAATAGGATATCTTTTAATAGACAGCCGGAAATTAATCTTCGCTGACGGCTCCTTATTTTTTGCATTACGCGGACCAAGAAGAAACGGGACTGCATTTATGGATGATTTGTACAAAAGGGGTGTGAGAAATTTTGTAGTTGATGAGAAAATAGCGGTTTCCGATTACCCTGAAGCTAATATTGTCTTTGTACCTGATGCTTTGCTTGCCTTGCAGCAATTGGCTGCCCATCACCGTCAGCAATTCCATATCCCTGTTATCGGTATAACCGGCAGCAATGGTAAAACCATTGTAAAAGAATGGTTAAACCAATTGCTTGATGATCAATACAATATTGTTCGCAGCCCGAGGAGCTATAATTCGCAGGTGGGGGTACCCTTAAGTATATGGCAGATGAATGAAACCCATGAATTGGGAATTTTTGAAGCGGGCATTTCCCAATCACATGAAATGGAATATCTGGAGGCTATCATCCAGCCAACGATCGGTGTTCTTACCAATATTGGGGAGGCCCATGGGGAAGGATTTAAAAATATGGAAGAAAAAATTGATGAAAAGTTGAAATTATTCGGACAGGCGTCTGTTGTCATTTACCATTCGGATGATAAAAAAACTTCCCTGGCCCTGACGGAGTGGAAGAATAAAAGGTTGGCTGTGGCGAAGGATAAGCCGGTCGAAATATTGGATTGGGGTTATAGCAAAAGTGCGAGAGTAAGAATAGGGGCGATAGATAAAACGCACGCAACCACAACGATAAATCTTTTTTCTGAAATGGGAACTTTTTTGGTAACCATCCCTTTTGCAGATGACGCATCCGTTGAAAACGCGGTCCATTGTATTTGCGTGCTGTTGTATTTAGGGATCCCGGCTGAAGCCATTCGCCATAAGTTTATTCGTTTGTCGGTTATAGCGATGCGGCTCGAATTGAAAGGCGGCATCAATCACTGCTCAATTATTAATGATAGTTATAGTGCCGATCTCAGTTCACTCAAGATTGCCCTGGACTTCTTGTCCCAACAACAGCAGCGGCCAAGGCGCACCGTTATTTTATCCGATTTTTTGCAAAGCGGCAAGGAGGAGGAGGAATTGTATAAGGAAGCAGCCATGCTTTTGAAGCAAATAAAGATAAACAGGTTAATTGCCATCGGAGAGAGAATTACAGCCAATAAGAAGATGTTTGAGCGCATGAATGCAACCGAGATCATTTTTTTCCCTTCCACAGAAAATTTTATAAAAAATTTCCCTCAATTGCATTTTAGGAATGAGACTGTCCTGATCAAAGGTGCAAGGATTTTCGAATTTGAAAAAATTGACCGCTTACTGGCCAGGCAGGTACATCAGACCGTCCTGGAGATAAACCTGAATGCCATGGCCCATAACCTGAAGCAATACCAGCAGTCCTTGCATCCTGCTACCAAACTGATGGCGATGGTAAAAGCATTTGCTTATGGCGGTGGGAGTTATGAGGTCGCCAGTCTTTTACAATTTCATAAAGTGGACTACCTGGCAGTTGCCTATGCAGATGAAGGGGTGGAGTTACGCCAGTCGGGCATTCATATGCCCATTATGGTAATGAATCCTGAGGATAGCAGCTTTGATGCTTTGGTCCAATATAACCTTGAGCCTGTTATCTATTCCTTCCGGTTGTTAAGGGCAATTGAAAATTTTTCGAAAAAGGAGGGCATCCAGCAGATGCCTGTTCATATTGAGATGGAAACCGGAATGAATCGCCTGGGATTTCCCGGAAAGGATGTGCCAGAATTGACAGCAGCTTTGATAAAATCCTCCTTTACCTTGAAAAGCATATTTAGCCACCTGGCAGCGAGCGACGAAGCACAACATGATTTATTTACTATGGAACAGGGCCGTTCTTTTTTGCAAATGGCTGCTCAAATCCAGGAAGCATTCACCTACCCAATTCTAAAACACCTTGCCAATACTGCAGCCATTGTAAGACATCCGCAATTGCAACTGGATATGGTCAGGCTCGGAATTGGACTTTATGGAATTGATACTGCCTCTTCCAACCAGCTCGCTCTGGAAGAAGTTTCTGTATTAAAATCAACCATTGCGCAGGTCAGGTATTTAAGGGAGGGGGAAACGGTAGGATATAACCGAAAAGGAACCCTTGACCGCAATGCGGTGATTGCAACCGTTCGTATCGGCTATGCAGATGGTTACCCAAGGAGCCTCGGGAATGGCGCGGGTAAAATGTGGCTGAAGGGTCAGCTGGTTCCGACCATAGGAAGTATTTGCATGGATATGACAATGGTTGACATAACGGGTGTGACGGGCGTGAAGGAAAATGATGAAATAATTGTTTTTGGAAAAGAGGTTTCCGTTCAACAGGTAGCCCATTGGGCGCAAACAATCCCCTACGAAATTTTAACAGGGGTATCACAGCGGGTGAAGAGGATTTATTTTGAAGAATAGGGTATATTTGCGCCTTATATAAAAATAGAATAAGAGATTTTGAAAGTAAGAACTGTTTGTTTCATCGTATTGATTATAATTGTAGCAGATCAGGTCTTGAAGATCTGGGTGAAAACACATATGCCTCTCAGTCATCCCTGGGATGCCTATTACCATGCTCCTGTTTCACCTTATGATAATGGGATAAAAGTGCTAGGAAATAAATTTCAGATTTATTTTGTAGAAAATGAAGGAATGGCCTGGGGCTGGAAATTCGGCGGTGCTTTTGGTAAAATGGCCCT
>PLCH01000434.1 GCA_003135585.1 Chitinophagaceae bacterium | reverse complement strand
TCTCCGATGAATCCTCTGGCATGTTGGGGGAAACCCTGGCTAAAGAGACGCCCGAGATAGAATATGCCACCGCGGTGGCACCTGCTGCCTGGTTCCAGAAATATACGCTTTCCGTTGGCGAAAAAAATCTAAAAGCCGTTGGGCAATACGTGGGTAAGGACTATTTTAATATTTTTTCTTTTAAATTGATTGCAGGGAATAAAAATCAGGTACTAAGCGATAAGAACTCCATCGTAATATCCAAAGATCTGGCCAGGAAGCTATTCAANNATTCAATACCACTGAAAACATTGTTGGGAAATCCATTCAATTTGAGCACAAAGAAGTTTTTTCAGTTTCGGGTATTTTTGAAAGATTACCCTTGCAATCTTCCCAGCAATTCGACTTTCTTTTGTCATTTGAATATTTCAAGCAGATCCAGGGATGGGTGAGGAATTGGAGAGAATTTAATTCCGGACCTCATAATTATGTGATCCTGAAAAAAGGGACTGATCTTCATGCTTTCAACCAAAAAATTGCTGGTATAATTGCAAGGGAGAGTGGCGATACTTACCGGACTGCATTCGCAATGCGCTTTTCGGACAACTATCTTTACAATACTTTCGAGCACGGAAAAAGGTTGGGAGGAAGGATAGAATATGTGCGGATGTTTACTATGATCGCGGCTTTCATCCTCCTGATTGCCTGTATCAATTTCATGAACCTTTCTACAGCCAAGTCTGGCAGGAGGATGCGAGAAGTTGGAATTAAGAAAGTAGTGGGTGCAGGGCGGAAACAACTCATGTTTCAATTCCTGGGAGAGTCTTTCCTGGTTACTTTTGTTGCTGTGACCTTCTCGATCTTCCTGGTAGCACTATTCCTCCCTCAATTCAACCAGATGACTGGGAAGCAATTAACTCTTCATATTAGTCTTGAACTGGTACTGGCAGTCGGGTGTATTACCCTACTCACAAGTCTGATCGCAGGAAGCTATCCGGCACTTTACCTGTCGAGATTTAATCCAATTACCGCATTGAAAGGAAAACTCGTTTCATCAGTGGGCGAACTCTGGGTACGCAAAGGGTTGGTAATCTTCCAATTCTCGCTCTCAGTGATGCTGATCATCGGGGTGATGGTTGTATCCAGGCAATTGGAATATATCCAGAAAAAAAGCCTGGGTTATAATAAAGACCATGTCATCCGGTTTGATTCGGAAGGGAAAATGCTGAATAACCAGGACAATTTTACGACTGCCTTGAAACAGGTTCCTGGAATTGTTAATGCATCGGGGACATCCCACAAAATTGTTGGCCCGAGTGGAGCAACTTCTGAGATTGAATGGGAGGGAAAAAATCCACATGACATTATCTTTTTCGAGTTCACAGATGCCGGTTACGATTTTATCGAAACTCTTGGCATGACAATGGCTTCTGGCAGGGCATTTTCCAAAAATTTCGGAAATGAACCTGACAAGATCATATTGAATGAAGCCGCCGTGAACGTGATGAAGTTAAAGGATCCGGTAGGTAAGAAAGTAAAGGTTTTTAATCTGAACAAGGAAATCATCGGTGTAGTCAAGAACTTTCATTTCGGATCACTCCATGAAACGGTAAAACCTTTTTTTATTGAATTGGTTCCAAAGGATGGCTCGAACTGGTATAAAATTATTGCCCGGATCAAAGCTGGTCAGGAACATGAAACCATCGAACGAATTAAGAAGTTCTATGCAGACTATAACCCGGGTTTTATTTTTGAATATGAATTTTTGGATGAAGCCTTTCAAAAACAATATACAGCGGAAACGCACGTCGGAATCTTATCTCGTTATTTTGCAGGATTGGCTATTGTGATCTCGTGCCTTGGGCTTTTTGGCCTGGTAGCTTTTGAGGCTCAAAGAAGGCAAAAGGAGATTGGCATCCGGAAAGTGGTGGGTGTTTCTGTAACCAATGTTGCGGTAATGTTATCGAAAGATTTTCTGAAATTGGTTCTTATTGCTTTTTTGGCCTCATTGCCGCTGGGATGGTGGATAATACATACTTGGCTGCTGAGCTTTGCCTATCACATCCAAATTGGACCGGATACATTTTTAATAGCTGGTGCGTCGATCATTCTTATTACCTTCCTGACTGTAGGTTTCCAGGCCATTAAAGCGTCTATTGCTAACCCGGTCAAGAGTTTGAGAATGGAATGAATAAAACTTTAAGAAAACAATGATAATAAATTCTACTCCTTATAGTCCTTAGGATGGCAATATCCTTTTAACCCCGTATTATAGCTTTTCAAATTATTCAAATTTCTCTGGTTACCAAAAGAATAAAAAGTTGTCAATTTTTTGTGGAAATAACGATTTTGATAATCTTTTAGCTTTGAGTCGGTGTTTTCCCTTTGTTTTAGATACATAACCCTTCTATAATGTTGAAAAACTGGTTCCAACTAGCCTTCCGGAATATAATCAAACATAAAGTTTATACTCTGATCTTTAGAAGGAAGTATATTAAAAGTATGGTTTAGCTCCAACAAATGCTGCGGCATCTTTTCAGGGGCAAGTATAAAATCCACTACGTCTGCGTTAATAGCACTTTGAGGCATAGCGTCATATGCGGCGCTTTCAGGATCCTGAGCAAAAGTGATTCCTCCCTGACCTTTAATATTTTTTAATCCCAGCGTCCCATCTATACCTGTACCCGATAATACTACCCCAATAGCATGGCTCTGGTGGACTTCAGCCAGTGATGAAAAGAAAATATCAATGGGCATATTTTTCTGATCTTTTGAGGGTCTTGGGCTGAGCTGTAGGATGCCATCTGTTGCTACAAGTATCTTATTTGCGGGTATAATGTAAATTTGATCGGGTTTCACCTCTACATTATCACTTATTTCATGAACAGGAATATTTGTTTCCCTTTGTAAAATTTCGGGTAAAGAACTATTATAATCTGGGTGTAAATGTTGTACCAAAATATAGGCCATGCCGGAGTCTTCGGGAATTGCTTTTATAAGTTTTTTAAAAGCATCCAGCCCCCCTGCTGATGCACCGATCCCTACAACGGGAAAGAGATTTTTAGAAAGAATTTTTGTTTTATCTTCATCAGCCATATGCACGAATTAACTTTCTAAACGTAATTTAAAAAATTAAAAAATATCGAATAAAAAAACCTTTAACTTTTTTCGACTCTAAAAACTATGCCCGCTTATCATAGATAAATTCGCGAATAAAATTAAAATGAATTTTTCTATGACGAATCTCCCTTACTGATTGACCCTAAAGCAAATATTTTATTCCCCTTTTTGATTTTCTTTTCGGATTGCACCTTCCACGAGTCAGGGCATTATACTCCCTTTTCCGTTTAATTCTCATCACGGGAGATTATCCTTACCAAAGTTAAGGACAATTTCGTGTGACTTGCTTAGTCCAAGTTCAATTGTCGCACTATACAGTGCAAAAGTTCTTGATTTTAAAATCCTTTTGTTCTGACAAATTACCTTTATTTGCTGTATATCCATCAATCATGAAATTCGATTTACTGATCTGTTCGTTTTTCAAAACAGTAGCCGCCAATGTGGGCATAATATCCGGCCAAGTCCAGATGGTGAGTTTGCAATAATCGAACAAGATGCTTTTAAAGTTGGCCGTTATTTGCACTATAGCTTTTTCTATAGGACTTCCTTCACGGATCCAGATTATCTTGTTCGTTTTGTGTGTGCCTACCGCTGTAATAAAGTCGGTACTCATAGCATTCAAAAAATAGGGAGTATATCCTTGACTTAAATGCGGGGAATAGGCGTCAAGTAGAACCCAGAACCTTATTAGGGGAGAATAGTATCCCTATTAAAATATTGAGAGGCCGGTTTTCTTTACTTTTTTTTCAATTGCGTTTCCTATCGGCTTTATAAATTTTGGTTTGATGCCACGGTTGTGGCATTCCCATTCAATTGTATTTTCGTTCTCACCTGATCCTTTTTTTGGATAAAAAGAACCTGTATATTTTAAATTCGGATTCTCTTCCCAACAATATGACACATTATAATGGACTTCATCGCCCTTCTTGATTTTATTTGCAAAGCCAGTATATTTCAAAGATTCCACAATAAATTCAATGTTCCATACTTGATTATCAGACGGATATCCCATTCACACATATTTTAGGTAGAAAAATATCTGGGTTTGAACTGCATGAAGTTTGAATATAGCCTCAAACCCAGAATCGGCAACGAAATTAATAAGCAGACGAATGAAATGATTTGCTGATCCGTTCATTCAACTTTTGACTCAATTTTTACCGCTCTATCACCACACTCTACTATGGGCAATTTCCTAGAATTGAATAACAATAGGAGTGATGGATATCAATGGATTATTTCATCCCATCATTTTTCGTCGGCTTTGCGCTGCATCCGATTCATCTTCCGTTCTTTCTTTTGCATTTTCATTTCCTTTCTGTCCAATTTGCTCTTATCCCGATCAACCTTACGTT
>PLCH01000310.1:5030-5224 GCA_003135585.1 Chitinophagaceae bacterium | reverse complement strand
AATATGAGCCCTTGAATGTTAAGGGCATCTTTTTTTCCCAAATTGATTCCGAACAATTGGTTCCAGTTAATAATGTGCAGGTAGCAGAGCTCTCTGGCAAATTTAAAGAAAGTGAAATCGGAATGGCAAATGAGAGCAAAAAACGATTTGTGGAGCAATGCGAAAGCTCCGGGATCAAATTCCATCTTCAGGGT
>PLCH01000310.1:0-5025 GCA_003135585.1 Chitinophagaceae bacterium | reverse complement strand
GCTTGTTGTTATAAGTGAGGACCTTTTCAACCACACTGGAATGAACTTACAGTACAATTATCGCATGCAGGAAGCCCTTCGCTGTTCAGAATGCCCTGTGGTAATTGTGCCGGAAAACTTCACTGCCATAGAACGAATAGCAGTCGCATATGATGGCAAAAAGGAAAGCATGTTCGCTTTGAGGCAGTTTAATTATTTGTTACCCCAGTTTGCAGACATGGCAGCTGAGTTCGTGTATGCAAAAAATGAAACAACTGATGTTATTCCTGATCTTGATTTATTAAAGGAATACGCATGTCTTCATTTTAATTGCCTGGGGACTTCTAAATTAAATTTTGACCCGAAAAAATATTTTACAACCTGGCTGGAAAATAGGAAAAATGCCTTCCTGGTAACCGGATCTTACTCCAGGTCAGCAGTNNGTGTAATTCAGGAACATAACAATCCTGTTTTTATAGCACATTTTGTTTGAAATAAAATATCAATACCAGGAATGGGGTGCAATAAAAACTTTTTAACATGTATTTAATCTCTTCGGTCTAAATTCCCTAAACTTGTTTTGAAATTTCTTATTTTTGACATAGTTCTTTAAAGATAGATGGTTGATCTGAAAAAACTTTCATATCGTAAAATCTTCGACAGTTGTCTTGGAAGTTGAAAGTACCCCTGCAAGTGTCAGACCCAAAACCAGATGAAAATACTATTTTCAAAACCTCATTCAAAAAACTTTTCGAGATNNGGAACATACTGCGTTTTATGCGTGGCTCGTAGCTTGCTTTGAGGTAGTTCACTATAAATAGACTAACAAATTGCAATGTATTCCACCATAAGTGAAGCAATAGGATTGATCAAACCGGGCAGTAATTTATTTATTCAGACTGCTGCTGCCGCGCCCCAGCAATTAATCAAAGGATTAATTTCAAGGGCCCAGGAACTGAGTGATATTACTATTTACCAAATGCATACGGAGGGTGAAGCTCCATACGCCCAGCCAGAATTCAATGAAATTTTCAAGGTAAATTGTTTTTTTATTGGAGCCAATCTTAGAAAAGCGGTTCAGGAGGGGAGAGCGGATTATATACCTGTATTTCTAAGTGAAATTCCGGCCTTGTTCCGAAAGAAAATTATACAAATAGATTTTGCACTGATCCATGTATCTCCACCCGATGCGCATGGCTATTGCTCGCTGGGTGTCTCTGTTGATATCGCACCTGCAGTATTGGAAACGGCTCGATACATTATTGCCCAGGTAAATCCAAATATGCCGCGCACCTATGGTGATGGATTTATTCATGTAAGCAAGATTGATGCTTTGATAGAAGTCTCTGATGAAATTCTTCAGATAGTAATCGAAATACCTGATGAATTGAATTACAAAATTGCAGCAAATGTTGCTTCCCTAATAGAGGACGGAGCTACCTTACAAATGGGAATTGGGAAAATACCCAATGCGGTATTGAGCATGCTCACATCCCACAAGAGATTGGGAATTCATACGGAAATGTTTTCTGATGGTATCATTGATCTCATCAATGCAGGCGTAATAACTGGGGAAATGAAGAAAAAAAGGAAATATAAAATTGTATCGAGCTTTATGGTCGGAACAAACCGCTTATACAAATTTGTAAATGATAATCCAATCATTGAAATGTTAGATATTGCTTATGTGAATGAAGTACATGTGATCCGTCAGAATCCTAAAGTAACTGCGGTCAACAGCGCGCTGGAAATCGACATAACTGGTCAAATATGTGCGGATTCAATTGGCACAAAAATGTATTCAGGAGTCGGAGGGCAAATGGATTTTATGCGCGGGGCTTCCTTATCAGAAGGCGGAAAGCCAATAATTTCCATGGCTTCAATAACAGCCAACGGTGAAAGCAAAATTGTGCCGGTTTTAAAACCAGGTGCGGGTGTTGTTACTACCAGAGCTCATGTACATTACATAGTAACCGAGTATGGGGTAGCCTATTTATATGGCAAAAACTTAAAAGAAAGAGCAAAAGCGCTGATTGAAATAGCCCATCCCAAGCATAGGGAAAAATTAGAGGAAGCTGCACATACTTTCACAAAAACCAATTACCACTCTTTACAGATACAATAAGCTAATTTTTTTTAATCGATTTGGTACTAGCACAATGTCGCAGATGGGATATTCCCTACAATGCATTTATCCAGCCGGAATTGATTTATCAAGCAAAATTAATTTAGGGAACTTGTCAATTGTTTAATTATTCCTTAAGCCTGATTTAGGATCTGATCGCTCATTTTTCATTATATGCATAACAAATGAAATCAGGAATAATATCGGTTATTTCTGCATTTGCCAGAAGGGGTTTATGAAGCATGTCGGGACGGCAACATTCAACAATTGCTTCTTTTTCTTTCTATAACTCACACTGTTAATATAACGTTTAATGCCTTTTCTCTTTCTGCATGCTGAAACGTATCATAGGCCTGGATTATCTCTGATAATTTAAAATGATGTGTGATCAATTGTTTTGAATTTAGTTTTTTAGATTGAACGGTCTTAAGCAACATGGGTGTAGTGATTGTATCCACCAACCGGGTGGTAATCGTAACATTGTGAGCCCACAAACTTTCCAAGTGGAGATCCACTTTTTTGCCGTGCACCCCCACATTGGCTATCCGNNACCCCCTTCTTTCCTGTAAATTCTTTTACCTTTTCAATTGCATTTTCCTTTTTGTTATTGATCGTTTGCGTAGCTCCTAGTTTCTTTGACACAGCCAAACGGTAGTCATCAGGATCAATCATTATTATTTCAGAAGGAGAATAAAATTGTGCAGTCAAAAGCGAAGCCAATCCTATTGGACCCGCCCCTACAATAGCCACCGTATCACCTGGTTTCACCTGACCATTCAAGACGCCACATTCAAATCCTGTTGGTAAAATATCACTTAACATAACAAGCGCTTCCTCATCGCTTCCTTCAGGAATATGGTATAGGCTGGTATCTGCAAAAGGGATCCTTACATATTCTGCCTGCGTCCCATCAATAAGATGGCCCAAAATCCAGCCTCCATTTTCACAATGCGAATACATGCCACGTCTGCAATAGTCACATTTGCCACAAGAGGAAATACAGGATATAAGAACATGATCTCCCTTTTTGAAATTAGTTACGGATAGGCCAACTTCTTCTATAACGCCAACTCCTTCATGGCCCAAGATTCGTCCGTCCGTCACTTCAGGCACATCTCCTTTGAGAATATGTAAATCAGTTCCGCAGATGGTAGTTTTTGTTATGCGCACAACTGCATCAGTAGGCTGTCGAATGGTTGGTTTCTGTTTTTCCTCCCATAATTTTTTATTAGGACCGTGATATACCAAAGCTTTCATATATTATTATTTTAGAAATTTTTATTTTAGGGCTCAACCTATTTCCTTTATTCATTTATTTTTGGGATGCTCACCTGTAAGCTAATTGATTTTTATCATCCTATAAAATCGTTATATGAATTTGGAAAAAGATGGTGATGGGCTTATTTATGGCAGTCCCCAGGAAATGGCCCCTATGCAATGTTAATGTTCCTTTAGAAGTATCGTATCAATGCTATTTGCCCATAATCTTTCAAGAGGTCATTATCAACAAATTCAACATCGCCGCCGCCTACCAATATTTTTTCCATCACATCATCAACGGTATCCTTAATATAGAATCGATTATGCAAATTCGAATCGCTCTTATGAATGTTATCCACATGGCATCCCTGCTGAACGGGATACATAAAATTTTTCTCGACTATCAAGAGTCGACCGTTTTTATGTGTTGAGGCCTTGCAGACTTCCTTTATCCCATAAACCAATTTGTTATCGCTCCTGGCTTTTTCAATCTCCTGAATAACAGCTCGTTGTTTCAATTTTCTCCACTCAGCTACATAAGGCACCATCGCTTCGCGGATTTCGGATTCAGCAGCTTCTTCATAATTGTCCTGAACATAGTGTACAATACTCTTTTCATTCTTTGTTGTTTTTTTAAAATGAACAAGCACACTTTGCTCACCCATTACAAACACGGGCAATGGATATGCATTTAGAATCAAAGTGAGCCCCTCATCCATATCATGAAGAAATTTTTCTACCAGAATTTCTTTATTAATATGCTGGTCAGAACAGGGAGCTACTTTATCAGGGTTATCTTTTTCAAAGGCTTGCAAGCTGTCGGGGATATTCGATTTTATAAGGATGAACTTCGAACAGTTGCCCAAGTACATCTTGGAAGACTTACCACTTATGAGCAAAATCAAATATTGAATAATTTGCTTCTTGCTATTGACCAAATCACGTAATTCAAAGGACTCATCTACCACAATTTTTTCTTCAAGGTATATATCAAGATATAAAACTTTTTCAACCAATGGTGAAACAAAAATGGCAATGCTTTTTTTGTGTGTATTGAAATTAAGTTCACGGGCAAGTTGATGTAATTTGTTAATGACCGGCATTGCCTTTTCAGCGGAATAATTACGCATTAGCTCTTTTTCAACCTTACCGATCGCAATTTTTAGTCTATATTCCACTTCTGCCTTCAGGGACATTTTTGGCTCAAAAGGCAGGATGATGGAAACAGCAGGCAAATACCTTGTTCCTATTAGTTGTTTCTGCTGTTTTGATATGATAACATTCATATGAAAAACCTTTTATGTATCGAAGATATCGTAAACAGAATGATGCAAAACTGATGTATGTCACACACTTTATTGATTGTTGTCAATATGTGAGAAGAACAGCCACCACCTCAAATATTGTACTCTTTTTTCGAACTGAACTTGGCTTTATTTTTTTTTGCTTGCCTTTTGAATCATAGGAGACCAACCAGGTCATTGTCAGGTAAAATTCTTCTGGGAATAGTTCACGATATATCAATATCTCCTTGGTTGATTGATTAAAATCATATTCGTAATTCTTCGAAGTCATTCGCAATTCAAATAGATTGTCTTTTCTTTGGGATAATAAATAAATCAGTTGCAAAATGAACAAAATAAATTTCCATATTGGTCAAG
>PLCH01000062.1 GCA_003135585.1 Chitinophagaceae bacterium | reverse complement strand
ATATAAGGCCTCCAATTCTTTACCGAAGACTACTCCAGGTTGGTATTTTTTCATATTACAAAAACATTTATTAATTTTTTAAAACAAATCCAGAAACCTACCATTCACTGAATTGTAAACGATTTTCAAATAGTTCGCAAAGATACAGTTAGTTTGTAATTTATCAGTCTTCAAATTTCCCCAAATTTTTTTGTATAAGGGCAAGATTTTTTTGGAGCGTTTGCTTTAACTGGCGTTTTACAATTTGCCCCATTGAAACACACTTATTAAATATAGGTGCATTGAAATAAGCGGCTAGTTCGGCTTTTAACTGTTGCTGCTTTTCTGGTTTAGAAATTTCATCCTTAGCCATAATGTTAAGCAATTCCATCAATTGGAACCGGGAGGAGGCTACCCGGAAAGCCATCATTGTTCTTTCTTCTGTCTGGTATTGTTCTATCGAATCTTTGTTCAGGCATTTCAGGCTCAATTCAACCAATTCATAATTTTCTTTAAAAAATTGCGGCAGGTATAAATTTTTATTTCCCTCGTAAGATTGCTGGTCAAAATCAATTGCCCGTATACGGTATTGAAAGTCCTCAATATCTGGAGTAATATCGACAACGAAANNCGGACAAAACATCTTTCGTTGAATTTCACAAACTCCTTGGCAAAACGAATCTTGTTGGTGATCGGCTCATCAAGGTAATTTTTTATGAATACATCACCGGGAATGCCGGGAATATGTTCTTCCACCAATGTATTGTTATGTGTAAGGAAAGTGATCCGGTTCGGTGAAAGGAGGTGTTCCAACTCCAGGCCATATATTCTTGAGGCATCTGCTAATTTGATATAATAATGATCGTAGTTGTCGTTAAATTTATTTACAATTCTGATGCGAAATGGATTGGAATTGGCAAAACTGCAGTAATCGATTCTGGCAACATCCAAGTGTTTGGTAAATGTAAGATCACCTTCTGTTTTCAGGATGGCATAAATCTTTACCAGTCCCTCCCGTATAAAATCCCAATGTTTCATATCGTAGGATACGGCTTCCCACAAGGTATCTTTCCCGTTTTTATCCTTCAGGGGAACAGCGTAAGTTATGTGCAGGAGATCCTTATACTCCACCGGCAATTTGATCTCCCTTCCATGATGCCTGAGGTAGTTGCGCAAGGCTTCATTTACGGGAAAGATAGGTTTCTTCCTCGACGGTTTACCTGGTTGATTTGATGGAAAAGAATCTTGCTGGTCTGCAAAGCCCATTGGAAGCGCGCGGTTTGTATGATTAAATGTAACAGATTATAGCTGTATTTCCTGTAGCAGTTTTCGAAAATAGACAGGTGCATGCAACGNNAAAGGAAAGGGTTCTGAAGATAGTAGCAACAATTCACATTCCCTGGTGCCCGCATCATTGAATGATCTCAATTGTTCAATTTTAATTTCCGGATAACGGGACCTGCCTTCAAATATATTCGAAAGCCTACAATGATGCATCATATCACTGATAAAGCTGTCCCCGCCCACTGTAAGATAGGGGTTACGCCAGACGAGATAGGCTGCGTTTAGGAAGTATTCACCGGGCTCATCATTCCTATCCGGCTTCCCGGCAAGAGGAAATCCGATTCGGGATAATTCCGCAGAAAAGTTTGCGAAGGAGGCTTTGATTTGGCTTGTAATAGTGTCGGCATTTTTTTCCCTGCCTGTTNNGCCTGTTATCCTGCCAAGTTCCTGCATCATTTGCAGTGCATCCTCCAGGGTTTTTACATCGCTTACCCAAACAGGGTACTTTTTTTCCAGCTCTTCAATCTGTTCTTTTGAGTTTTCTTCTTTATTGGCAATAATGAGCTCAGGCTGCAGCTGATGAATAATTTCGGGACTAATATTTTTAGTGCCACCCACTCTTTTTTTTTGAAGGAACCAATGATTTGGATGAATACAGAATTTGGTGATACCTATAACTTCCTCTTCGAGACCTAGATCAAACAAAAATTCGGTTTGGGAAGGGACCAGAGAAATAATCTTTTTGGGTGAGGCCCTGCAAATAAGGATCCTTCCAGTTTGATCTGTAAAGGTTGGCATTCAGTTCAAATGTTTGCTGCAAGTTAAGTAGTGTGGGAGAGGGAAAGGAAGGAAAGATTTTCCCCACCATCGAACCTCCTGCTAAATTGCTGTAAACAGAATATTTAGCAGGAGGGTACCGGAGGATAAAGCAATTGGTTGTTCTAGTGATAATTGGATCAATCTTAAACTGGTTCTTGTTCGGATTTTGGATCTTGATTAATGCGTTTTTCAGGATATATTTTGGTTTGTCAAGGATTGGTGCGTTAATCTTGGATAACTGGATCTCAAATATTGAATGTTGGTATTCTTTGAATTCAAAAATTGAAGTTGACGGATTTTGGATTTCACCTGGAGCTTGTTTGAAATTCAGTAAAGACAGGTGTTTTGGTTTTTTCGATATAGGATGATGTATGTGCTACATCAACTTCAAGATCAAAAATAGCGCTACTTGCGCTGCCTTGCAATAGATGTTTTGCCTAATTTTCTTCATACAGTTTTTACTGCAGGATTCGTAAAGTATATAGTTTTCTATCCGTAAATAACCCTTGGAAAGAATAGTAGAAATACTAAATCAGCCTTAGAAGAAGGGAAATGATTCAACTAGAAGGCCCTTAATGTCCCAGGGCCTGAATTACGTCATATTTGGTCACAATATGGTAGTTCCCTGTGTCATCCTTGGACAGGACTGCGCCATTCTCTTTATTGATAAGGGTGCTGATTCTTTCAAGAGGCGTGTCAAAAGATACGATGGGATAAACGGGTTCAAGCACTTCACTGATCTTTTTTTGTTTTATATCCTGTCCGTTGCGAATTATTTTCCCGAACAGACCACTTTCACTGATTGCCCCGATCATATCTCCGTTTTTTAGAACCGGAATATTTTCAATATTGTATTTCTGCATAAGGTCCACAGCGTCCCCGACAGTTAATTCCGGCTCAATGGTCACTAATTTCTTGTGTCCCCGGCCATTTACAATATCCTTAAAAGTCTTCACATCCAGGAATCCCCTTTCCATCATCCATTGATCATTATAAATTTTTCCGACGTAGCGGCTTCCATGATCGTGAAAAATACAAACAACGAGGTNNCTTCATTTGCATTAATCCTTGCAAACAACTTCCTGCGCTGTATCCGCAAAACAACCCTTCTTCTTTTGCAATGCGCCTGGCCATAACAGCGCCATCTTTATCTGTGACCTGCTCAAAATAATCAATCACCCTCATGTCATAATTTCCAGGAACGAAGTCTTCACCGAAGCCTTCAGACACGTAAGGATGCACTTCACTCATGTCAGTTATTCCGGTGCGGTAGTATTTAGTAAGCAGGGAACCATATACATCAATTGCCCAGATTTGTATCGATGGCTTTTTTTCCTTCAGGTACATGGCTGTTCCGGTAACCGTTCCTCCAGTGCCGGCAGTGCAGACAAAATGCGTTATTTTCCCGTCTGTCTGTTTCCATATTTCAGGACCTGTCGATTCGTAATGTGCGATCCGGTTGGCCAGGTTGTCATATTGATTCATATAAAAGGAATTAGGCAACTCCGTACCCAGCCTTTTAGCCACACTATAATAACTTCTGGGATCCTCAGGTAAAACATTGGTGGGACAAACAATCACTT
Source organism: Chitinophagaceae bacterium (assembly GCA_003135585.1). GTDB lineage: Bacteria > Bacteroidota > Bacteroidia > Chitinophagales > Chitinophagaceae > Puia. The sequence goes on along the minus strand of PLCH01000062.1, from coordinate 109 downwards.
CAGCCCCCAGGGCTTTCAGGACGTCTGCCTTTTCTTTGGATTGTTTGTCTGTGGTTACAAAAACGCATTTATATCCCTTTACGCAGGCAGCCAATGCTAGGCCCATACC
>PLCH01000616.1 GCA_003135585.1 Chitinophagaceae bacterium | reverse complement strand
GGTCACAACGATTAAATGCCATCCTTACTTTAATTTCAATACGTATGGCTATAAGAGTTGCAATCAACCACAAAACCACCTACCGGTACGACCGGTTTGTCTCTTTGTCACCGCATCTGTTCCGGTTACGACCTGCAGTACATTCAAGGACGCCCATAGAAGCCTATTCACTAAAAATAATGCCGGCTGAACATTTTATCAACTGGCAGCAGGATCCTTTTGGAAATTACCAGGCCCGGGTGGTGTTTCCGGAAAAAACCAGTGAACTGAGTGTTGAAGTGGAAATAATTGCCAATATGGGGGTGATCAACCCCTTCGATTTTTTTGTGGAGGAATATGCAGAAAAATATCCTTTTGATTATGAAGACCAACTGGCCAGGGAACTGCAACCCTATTTTGAAATAAAGGAATCCGGGCCTTTGTTAAACCAATGGATGCAAAGCATCCGGAAGGAAAAAATAAATATCAACGATTTTTTGGTTTACCTCAATCAGAAATTAAATAAGGATATAAGCTACTCCATCCGAATGGAGCCTGGCGTTCAAACCTGTGAACAGACCCTTGAACTCGCCCTGGGCTCCTGTCGCGATGTTGCCTGGTTGTTGGTCCAAATAGCAAGACGACTGGGTTTGGCAGCACGTTTCGTATCCGGATACCTGGTTCAATTGGCGGCGGACACCAAGCCACTGGAAGGTCCTGCAGGCACGGAAAAGGATTTTACGGATCTGCATGCGTGGACAGAAATTTATATTCCCGGTGCGGGATGGATAGGCCTTGACCCCACCTCAGGCTTATTTGCGGGCGAAGGGCATATACCACTGGCATGCACACCCGATTACCTAAGTGCAGCGCCGGTTGTTGGATCCACGGATGTTTGCGAGACCGTTTTTTCGTTTTCAAACAGCATTGCCCGCATTCACGAGGACCCCAGGGTGACCAAACCCTATACAGAAGAACAATGGGCCGCTATCTGCGCAACAGGTTTTCAGATTGAGGAATACGTCCAAAAAGCCGATGTGCGTTTGACCATGGGCGGTGAACCTACNNGTGGAACACGGCTGCCGACGGCCCCGAAAAGCGGTATTTGTCTCACGAATTGATTCTCAGGCTCAGGCAGAAATTCGGACCCGAAGGAATGCTCCACTATGGCCAGGGAAAATGGTACCCGGGTGAGCCCCTGCCCCGCTGGCAATACGGGCTATACTGGAGAAAAGACGGTAATCCCGTCTGGAAAAATTCAAAGCTCCTGGCTTCAGAAAAGAATAAGACAAAATATACTTATAAAGATGCAGCTGCCCTCGCATTTGAACTGGCAAAACGCCTGGCAGTGAATTCGAAATACGTGACACCGGCTTATGAAGATGTATTTTATTTTTTGTGGACGGAGGAGAAAATACCAGTAGACATTGACCCGCTTAAGGCCAGTGAGAAGGATTCCATCGAACGCAGGACGCTTGCGCAATTGTTGGAAAACGGGTTGGATACTCCAGCGGGTTATATATTACCCCTGGAATGGAATTACAACAGCCATGCCTGGAAAAGTTGCAAGTGGCCTCTTAAACGCGACCATTTATTTTTAAGCCCGGGAAATTCGACTATCGGTTTTCGGCTTCCCCTCAAATCGCTGCCAGCCGCAGAGAAAAGTGCAGAACCACAGCGGGTGGAACGGAGCCTGTTTGAAGAATTACCGGTACTCGAAAATTACCATGAAAATATTCAAGGCAGGTACGGACTGGTTGCAGGGCATCCGGAGGAATGGCAAAGACCAGAACCGGATCAGGAAATCCCGGTTGTCAAGACGGCTCTGTGTATCGAAGCGAGGGAAGGGATTATTTATTTATTTCTTCCACCACTTAGCTATGCGGAGCATTACCTGGATTTGGTTGCATCCATTGAAGCGTCTGCTGAAAAACTGAATATGCCGGTACGCATTGAAGGCTATGAACCACCGCGAGACAACCGACTGGAAAGATTGGTAGTGTCACCTGATCCGGGAGTGATTGAGGTCAATATCCATCCGTCAAAAAACTGGAAAGAATTATTGTTTACCGTTGACAGCTTATTTGAGCAGGCGCACCAGACAAGACTGGCCACAGAAAAATTCATGCTGGATGGACGCCACACGGGAACGGGCGGCGGCAACCATATCACTATCGGGGGCCCCACCCCTTCCGACAGTCCTATGCTCCGGAGGCCTGATCTGCTGCGAAGTTTTATCACCTACTGGCAACACCATCCTGGCTTGTCCTACCTGTTCTCCGGCGCTTTCATCGGCCCTACAAGCCAGGCTCCCCGCTTCGATGAAGGGCGAGATGAGAAACTATATGAAATGGAGATCGCTTTTGAACAGATTCCCGAAAAAGGTTTTATCCCTTTCTGGCTGGTGGACAGGTTATTCAGACATTTATTGACCGATATGACGGGCAATACCCACCGCGCGGAATTGTGCATAGACAAATTATATTCTCCGGATTCCTCCTCGGGCCGCCTGGGCATTCTGGAACTTCGCGCATTTGACATGCCCCCTCATAAACGAATGAGCCTGGTTCAAATGTTACTGATCCGCGGATTGGTAGCTTTGTTTTGGGAAAAGCCCTACAAGCATTCTTTGGTAAGATGGGGTACGGGATTGCATGACAAATTCATGTTGCCTCATTTTGTTAAAGAAGATATCAGGGAAGTGGTAAATGATTTAAATAACGTGGGCTATCCTTTCCAGATGAGTTGGTTTGAACCTTTTTTAGAATTTCGGTTTCCCCGTTATGGGACTGTAAAATTACAAGGGATTGAAATGGAAATTCGTATGGGCATCGAACCCTGGCATGTCCTGGGAGAAGAAGTGTCCAGGGCAGGTACTGCCCGGTTTGTGGATTCATCCCTTGAAAGAGTACAAATAAAACTCACAGGCTTTAATGCCTCGAGGTATGTCTTGCTGTGCAATGGATGTTCCGTGCCCTTGAAAGAAACAAATATAAGGGAAGAATATGTGGGAGGGGTTCGTTACCGTGCATGGCAGCCTCCCTCAGCCCTGCATCCTACCATTGGTGTGGATACGCCT
>PLCH01000559.1 GCA_003135585.1 Chitinophagaceae bacterium | reverse complement strand
ATTGTACAAGGTCTCCGCTGGCACCCACCCCGCCGTGCTCATATATGCAGGGAACAATATTCTTATTGATCAAAACCTTCAATAGGTCGACCAATCCGGAATAAATGCCTGAATATCCCTGCATCAGACTGTTTAAACGGGCAATCATGACGGCCTTGCCCAGTAAAGGTGTTAATATCCTGCCGCCGCCGTTGCAATGGCTCCTGATAAGATTGTATTGTAATTGTAAAACATTCTCCTTGCTTACCTTATATTGGGCCATGGGTCCAAAACCGGTATTGATACCATATATCAATTTATCTTTTGAAAAATTCTTCAAAAAATTAAAATTCGCATCTATCCTCTTAAGTGCCGATGCCTCTAAATCAACCATTTTTCCTTTAAAGAGAATTTCTGAAAAATCTTCAAGGGANNCCAACACATTGTTACAAAAAAAATAAATTATCGTCAAGGTATCAAATTTTTATTTCCCGGAATCAGGCCCCATTTCTTCTGTCAATGAACTTGACCGGCTTTCTTCCTGATTCAGGAAATTGCATTTTTTGTATCTCTTCTGCCGTAATATATTTTATCTGCGGGCTTACCCGGAGTTTGGCCTGTAAATAGGCCCTGATGGTATGATCGCTTTCCTGGCTTTTGGTTCTGGGAAGTATATGAAGCAATACTTCGTCCGTTCCGATTTCGTTTGAATATATCTCGGCTACAAATTCCACTATTTCCTCCATACCGTTTAAAAGATCGAACAATGCAGGGGCAAATAAGGTAGTTCCTTTGAACTTGATCATTTGTTTTTTGCGTCCTATGACAGGTGATAGGCGCAGGCTGGTGCGGCCACAGCGGCAGGGTTCCTCAAAAGACTTGCAAATATCCCCTGTCTTGTACCTGAGCAGGGGCATGCCTTCCACACCTAAAGTTGAGATAGTCACTTCGCCAGCCTGCCCAGGAGGCACCTGGCGTCCATTTTCATCCAACAATTCAAGGATTAATAACCCGGGTTGGTGATGGCCGCCCCTGCCTTCCCTGCATTCGGTAAATGCCGTTTGCATTTCGGTGGAAGCATAAGTCGAGTATAAGCGGATATTCCAGGATTCGGATATCTTTTTACCCAGTACATTCAGGGTAAAATCCGTATTGCGAATATTTTCCCCAATACAAACGGCTTTTCTTACAGTTGTGGAATTCATGTCTATTCCATGTTCACGGGCAAACTGAATGAGTTTAAGCAGGAAGGAGGGGACGGCGACGATAGCTGTTGGCTTTAACCTAAGGATGGTCTCCCACTGCAGGGATGGGACGCCCGGGCCTACCCTGATTAACCCCGCTCCCAGTTTACGAATACCCGAATAATAAGCAATCCCAGCCATAAATTGCCGGTCTAGGGTCAGCATTAACTGGTATATGTCTGAGGCAGAGCCGTCGGCGCAGGCAAATGAAGCCTCCTCATTTTCTGCCAACCTTTGTAAATCGTTTTCTGTAAGGGCGATGGTAACCGGTGTGCCAAGGGTACCTGACGTGGAGGTATATTCGATGATTTGGCTGCGGGGCACGCAAAGGAAATCTTCCGTTCGTTCCTGCAGGTTTTCTTTATTGGTTACCGGTATCCGGATCAGGTCAGCCAGGGTCTTTATATCCCCGGGCCGGATCTGATGCTGAGAAAACAATTTCCTGTAATAGGGAGAATGGCGGTCCAGGTAAAACAACAGTTCCTGCAGTTTTTGCTCCTGCATGGTTTCTATTGCTTTTTTTTCCAGAAATGCCATTTCTGCATGCTGAGACATATTTTTATAAGAGGTTATATAGCCCACAATTCATTGGTTTCAGGGCATACAATGCCCGATTTTTTGTATGTAAAATGGTCCGGTTCCCTTCCATCGTATTTACAATAACCTGACCAGGAAACGATTAGACAGCTGTTGTCCCCGAAAGTAAATCTTACAACAAACGCTGAAACGCCAGGATTGGACACAATTGTTATTTATTTAGACATGTTCAATAATTATAATGGCTGAGGCTATATTTTTAAGGTGTGATAAGGAAACCCAGATTTTGACCGAACCGATTTTTCCAACGGATTGGGCAGTTTGTCCCAATAAAACCAGATGGGGTTTCCCTTGCTCATCAGGNNTCCCAGGGCCTTTAAAAATGCTTCTTTTGCCGCAAAGCGGGCAGCATAGTGTTCGTGCTTATGTGTTTTTTTTTCACAATACTCAATTTCCTTAGGAGAAGATACTAATTCCCTGAATCCTGATTCCTTGCCGATCTTAGCTTCCATGCGTTCAACTTCTATCATATCGACACCGAGTCCTATTATCATATCTATATCTATATTTTTTCTTTACATTTCAGGGCTTTTTCCCTTATATTTTCTTCTTCCTTTTTGGTTGCAATGACCTTTGTCAAAGCAAGTTGGTAATAATTCAANNGCTCTTTGATACTGCTTATTTCTTAATAAATAATCGCCGGCCAATTCATAGGACCGGTAAAAATCGGGATTGCTGGCAACCAGGCTATCCAAATTTACCGCTTCTCCGTCAGTCAGTCGCTGTTTGTAATTTCTAAAGGATTCAAAATCCTTGAATTGCCTGGTCAGGAGACACGAATCAGGGGCAATGGTGAGTTTGGCTTCGGTGATTTCCTGGTCTTTTTTTAAGCCCCCCATCGAAAAGACCTTGTTCAGATCATACGCCACAAACTTTCCCAGTTGCCAGGGCGAAGTGGAAACCCAAACCAATAATTTGCCGGGTTCAAAAACAATTGAGTGATGGGCTATGAGCTGGTTTATGGCTTTTTCGTTGCCAAGACCGATGTTTTCGTTGTGCAGGCCCTCACGGTTCCTTAGGATATTGATGGTTTTTTGCACGGTGTTCCTTCCGTTAGCGTTTAACAATTCCATCATCCTTTTAAACCTGTAAGGCGAAGCACTTTCATTCATTTGCTCGATATTCGCTTTGGAACTGCCCAGACCCTTGCTTTGAAAATGATTTGCACATACGATAAAATTGCTGTCGGGGTCGTAAACAGCTAAGGAATCAGGTGTTTTTTCAATCAAAACCGCCTTATTGTCCGCAGCCGAACCGACCAGAAAAGATTCGGACACAAACATCTTTCTTCTTTTTGCAATAGCAAGTGCCTCGGCTATATTACCGGCGTATTGTAATATCTCTCTGGCTACCAGGGATACAGGTGTGGCAGATCCCCAAGGAATGCTGGATTTAGCTGCATTGATGGTTACCGTTACACCTTTTACATTCATACCCGACACGGCGCCAATAAAACCGGCCCAAGTAACAGTCATAAATTTATATCCCTCGGAAGGACTGAAAAAAGCAACAATTTTATTCTCCGCAAATTTATCTCCTACATAAAAATCAAAATTCCGCCCAAGAATCAGTACACTGTCTTCCGATCTTGATCCCCATGTCCCAAACGAGGTACAACCGACCAGCGCCAGATTTTGCAAGGCGTGCCCGATATCATGCGCAGCGTGGTAGTTTAATATGCGTTGATAGTTGGTGCCGATATATTCATATTTGTCGGAGGCAGATTCAGATATCCCATATATTTCTTCCTTATATTCTTGCGTGATATTTTTGTCAAGATCACGGTTAAACCAACCAATAAAATATTTGAGGAAGTGCAGATAGAATTTTGATGGGATCATTTTACGGATCTGCTCGTTAAAATAATCTTCCTGTTTGGCGACAAGTTCTTTAGTCAATTTACCATTGTCCACGCCCAGTTCAAAAGGCTTTCCTTCAACATATAATTCATACAGTCCTGACTGACTTTTTCTGAACCAGTTATTTTTCAGTGTATAAAAACCCGGGCTTGGTTCGGTGCGCTGCCCATCCAGGGGACGGAGGTCTTCCACTTTGGGAGGGTTCGTTTTTCCCACCGCTACCACATAGATGCCAATCAGCAAGAAAAGAAGCAAGACACCGGCAAATGAATACAAAACCCTTTTCCAAAATATTTTTTTTCTAAGCATTTTTTATTTNNCCCCAATATGCCGTGTAAATGGAGGTTTTGTCCTGTAAAATAAAGATTGGGCAATTTTGTTTTTGCAGAAATCAATGTTTTTATTGGGTCCTTATAATTCTTACTGATTCCGTATAATGATCCGTCGCCGTTTCCAATATAATCCCTGTAGGAAAGAGGGGTGGCCGTATGATAGGATTG
>PLCH01000577.1 GCA_003135585.1 Chitinophagaceae bacterium | reverse complement strand
GCATTAACCTATCGGGACGGATCAACCGAAATTCAGGGTATAGCTATAGCTTTTTTTATTTCGAAGAAGAGCCACTGGCTAAAATCATAGAGTCAAAGGTGGGCATTCGCGTGTTCCTTGAGAATGACTCCAGGGCAATGGCATATGGAGAATTCAGTTCAGGAATTGTCAAGGAAGAAAAGGATGTTTTATTTCTGAACCTGGATTACGGAATAGGTATGGGCATATTAATCGACGGTCAATTATATTACGGAAAATCCGGCTATTCCGGGGAGTTTGGACATATACCTCTGTTTGACAATGAAATCCTCTGTCATTGCGGGAAAAAAGGCTGTCTGGAAACGGAGGCTTCTGGATGGGCGCTTGCAAGGATGTTCAAGGAAAAGCTAAAAGAAGGTTCCTCATCCTCTCTGACAAGTGAAAAAAAAGATATCGAGGACATTGTAATGGACGATATCATTTTCGCAGCGAATCATGACGATGTACTGGCCATTGAATTGATTGAACAGATCGGCGGGAATATCGGACGGGGGATTGCACTTTTGATCAATATATTCAATCCCCAGCTGGTTATCCTGGGCGGCAGTCTGGCTACAACCGAAGAATATATCAGGTTACCGATTAAAAGTGCCATCAATAAATATTCGCTTAACCTGGTTAATAATGATACCCAGTTGAAAATGTCAAAATTAGGGGAGAATGCAGGTATTATAGGTGCCTGCTTACTGGTAAGAAATAAGGTATTATCCCTGGAATGAATGCTGCGCTCATTCAACTTATTTTTTTCGCGGCTAAAATTACAAAAGCTGCTTCCAGGTTATACCAGTTGGTCGTGGGTTGATTCCCCAGGTTTGTGAAGGATTCTACAAACCGCAGATAATTGTCCGTTCTTGTTTTATCGTTCATCACCGCTGCCACATAACTTAACAGCGTCCAGGGAAACCCGCCGGCATCATAAATTTTTCCCTTTGACCAGTCGGGATAATTTGCGTTGAAGCCATTCCATAGACTTTGCGCCCTGGTTGAAACAGGCAAAATCACCCTGCACCATATCGGGTATAGCTGACAGGTAGCGTCAGCATAAAATACAGTCCAATTTGCGGGAGGCGATCCTTTGCTGGTAAAATATCTTTCATTTGACAGGTCCCATAATTCCGTTTCAATCGAAAGGGTATTAGTAGCCAAAAGATTTTGCCAATAGCAGGTATCGCTTCCGCCAATAACATTTTGGGAAAGCCATAGCATATCCGCCAGACCTTTATTTACTTCGGCATTGTCCATGGTATATTTAACCGGATAGCTTGGTTTGGCAATCGTTAGCCCGTCGCTATCTGTGACAAGGCTCAAAGCCCCGCCGATCCGTTTCAATTGGGAAGAATAATTGTTTACCAGCCAGTTTTTATCAGCGGGGGATACTTCACACAATTTTTTGGCCAGTGTCAGGAAGGTAGCGGCATAGGAATCTATGGAATCGAAGTCACCGGTTGAAGTTAAGCTGGCCGGTCCGCTGAAATTATCTGCATAATAATCATAAACCGAGCCATCTGAATTCAAATGGGCCATATACCAGCTCATCCAATTCTTTACTGCAGCAATATTTACACTTGTCGGGTTTTCCAGAAGTGCCTGCGCTGCTATATTACTAAAATAAGGGACTATCTTATAACCCTGATTTTCCCGGTTGGCCGACATGGTTAGTGCGCCATCGCTCAATTGGTGGGCAAGGATAAAATTGCATTCGCTATTAATAATACTTGTATAGTTTACAACAGCCGGGGTTTTGACCATGTCCATATGCCTCGCGCAGGATAATAGCATAACCGGGGTCAGGCTTGTCAGAAATATTTTTTTCAGAATGATTTTCATAGTTCAATTCTTAATTCAAATAGCTTGATCAGGTCAAGAGGCTGAATCTTGATTTATACCCGCTGATGCCATAAAACAAAATATATAAATAACAGAGTATGGGTATTAAAAAGGCTACAGACCAGCTGGCATTGTCCTTGATTAAACCCACCAAGAATGAAATAACAGCTCCCCCGACAATGGAAGTGGATAAAAGCCCTGAAGCCCTGGTCGTATACTTACCCAGTCCGCTGACGGACAGGGAAAAAATGGTAGCGAACATGATGGAGTTGCAAATACCAACGGCGATCATACTCCAGATGGCCAGATACCCTGAAGTATTGATGGAAACAGTAATTAACAAGATTGACATGGCGGCGCAGGCCCTCAGGACAAGAGGGGGTCTCACGGATTGGAGCACAAAAGCCCCCAGCAGCCGCCCGACCAGCATGCCGCCCCAGTAAAATGATACGAAGCTGTTGGCGCGATGAACCTCAATTTTCAGGCTGTCAGCAATATAATTCGTAAGAAAAGTTCCAAGGGAAACTTCCGCCCCCACATAGACGAATATGGCCCAGACACCAAAATTCAGATTCCTGAACGAAAAAACTGATTTGGACTTTTCATCGGCAGCTGTTTCCATGGCCGTGGCACCGGCTTTTATTTGGGGAAGTTTGAGGCGGTATACGATCAGGGCAATAAGGATCAGCAGGCAGGCAATTCCAGCATATGGATAGCGAACAGCTTCACTGGACGCATGGGATTCCTTTAAACGGTTCAGGATAAAATACGAGCCCAGAAGCGGGGCAACCGTAGTGCCCATGGAGCCCACGCCCTGTATCAGGGTTAACCTTGATGAAGCCGTGCGGGCAGGCCCCAATATGGTAACGTATGGATTTGCGGCAACCTGCAGCAAAACAATCCCGATCGCAATAATAAATAATGCAGCAAGAAATAATATATACTGATGTAGGATCGAAGCGGGAAAAAATAACAATGCGCCAAAGGCGGATACAGAGAATCCCAGAACCATACCATTCTTATAACCTATCCTTTCGACTATTTTACCCGCCGGGACAGACATTACGCCATAGGTAAGAAAAAAATAAAATTGAACCAGGGAGGATTGAGCATAGCTAAGCCTGAAACCGTTTTTAAAAAAAGGAACCAGCGTATCATTCAGGCAGGTTATCAAACCCATCATAAAATATAATACGGCTAAGGAAATAAGGGCCGGTGTATAGGATTGTCTTTGTCCGGTAAGGGGTTCTGCAAGAACAATTTTTTGCATGGGTAAATTGGCCATCTTATTTCTCTTTTTCCAGTTGTGGTATTCTTTCGTAATTTTTTTCAATGGCCTCCAAAGTTTTCCAACTCTGGTATAAACCCCGGGGTACGTGGAAGCAACCCTTCCATTTTCCTCCCTTTAGGGGAAGCAAAACTTCTCCCCGCCGGTTGAGATAGCCCCACCATTCGCCATTTTTCGGATCTGGAAAATGTTTCCAGGTATAAGCATGCACTTTTTCAAACCATTCCCAGCATCGCTTATCGCCGGTCAGAAGAAATCCTTTTAGTAAGCTGATAATGGTCTCCATATGCACCCACCATACCTTTTGATCCCATTCCAGTTGCTGGGGGGGATGCCCTTTTATGTCGAGAAAGTAAAATATTCCGCCGTATTCTTTATCCCAGCTATAATTCAAAATATTCAGCGTAGTGTCGACAGCTTTTCTTATCAGTTCCTTATTTCTTGAACGTTTTGCAAGCTCCATCACAAACCACATAGCCTCCAGACCATGGCCCGGGTTTATCAAACGCTNNTTTCCATCCCTGGTAACATTCTCCAGGATCAGCCCGGACTCAGGCTGGTAAAAAACATCCATGACGGAATGTATTCCCTTAGCTATAATATCTTCAACCAGAACCGAATCAAGCAGTGGTTCGATTTCCAAAACGAGGTTGCATAGGATCATGGGTAAAGCGAAACTCTGAAGGGATCTCGTTCCGGGATAAACTTTAGAATATTTTCCCTTTGGATTTTCCTGTCTTCTCAGGATATTATAAAAGGTCTCCACCGCGATGTCAGCGTATTCCTTGGTATTTGTTGCCTGGAACAATTGCCCAAAAGCCATGGATGCAAAACAATCGGAAAAAATATTATACGGTTCCGTGAGCGGGGTGCCTTCGCGGTTGAGCGAGAAATACCAGTCCCCCTGGGGATATCTTCCATTTTTTCTCAGGAACTCAGCCCCATGAAGAGCAAAATCCAACCATTCCTGCTTTTTTTCTACCCTGTTATACAGCATGGCAAAACACCAGACCTCCCTGCACTGTAGCCAGATAAACTTATCGGTATCATAAACAGTCCCTTTGCTGTCCAGACAGGTAAAATACCCACCAAACTCTTTGTCTTTTGAATGTTTAAGCCAGAACGGAATAACATCACCCAATAAATTTTCCCGGTAGATATTTGCGTATTCGAGTATACTCATAGAAATTATTGTAAGTTTTAGTAATGGGATTTTCTGGATTATTTTTCTGAAGCAATCCTGTCCTTTACATATTTTTTATAATCCAGGAACAGTTGCACAGCCTTTTCACNNATTCATGAGACCTGGAAACTGGTAGCAAATGATTTTCTCAAAATTGGGAAAACGGCGTAAGTCGCTTAACAAACCTTCAATCCCGCGGGGCACCAATGCATTATCCGGGGTAAAATTAAACACTTCCATATCCATCCACAAATGTGTTGAAGCAGAGTTACAAAGTTTTTGAAGATGATTTGCCGCCTCTTCGCCCGTGAAATCTTCCTTGGGCATGCGGTGAAATCCAAAGGGACATAGAATATCCAGATAAGGCAATAATTTCGCATAGATATCCTCCGCGTCCCGAATATTATAGCTGTTTGTTGCCAGCATGACCGGTTTGTCCGGAGCAAGCTGGCGCACATAGGCACTGAATCCCCGGAAGAAATCGACTATATCTTTTCGCTGTTGGGTATTTCCAAGTCCCCCGTCCATTTCTTCGCTGACATACCAACCATAAAATGAGGGATGATGTCCATACTTTTCCCAGAGTTCATTCGCAATTTTTTTGTGCCATTCCAGCGAGCCCGGGCTAAAATCGAACCATGCATATAATCCAACAGCGATAAAAACGTTCATGCCATTTTTATCTGCCTGGGAAAGAACCGCCTCAACAGGATCAATGGCCGTTATAGGCATCCTGCCCGTAAAGAGACCTGAGGGATAATATGCAAGGCCTTTATACCCCTTTTCGGGGATTTTGTGTTTATCTACATACTCCTGGTTGCGAAATACTTCCTGCACGACGATAATGTTCATTTCCAGCTCATGCTGGGCATTCACCAGTTCACGCCACTGGTCATCCGTCATCTTTTTTATGTCTGCATTCCATAATCTCCCTTCCGTTTCGCTCCAGTGATAAAATCCCATAAAAGCCCCGTCTATTTTCCTGGTCGAACGGATATCCGAAGCTAGGATCTGTATCTGGCTCTCTTTGCGGACCGTATTTTTTCCGCTCTGGCAGACAAGAATTATTTTATGGTCCCCGGATTTGTCTTTAGTTGGCCAGCGGAATTTAACTCCTGCTGCCGAATTTTGTTCCAGGTTAATTTTCCGGTCGTATAAAGAATTTTCTTTTTTTTCTTCATCGAGATAGAACGAGACCTGATAGGTCTTTGGCAGCTTGGTATTGTTGTGGATCCCTGCGCGAATGTCCAGGTCAACCTGGTCTGTTACCGGTGAGGGAGGTATCAGCGTAAGACTTAGTTCCGGTTTTTCCTTTTTAACTGTATTATTTTGGGCAAGTGAAGAGCCAACCATCAAAATTAAGATCACCGATATTCCTGTTTTGGTCATGAAATGGCATTTAAAGTGTGCATTGTTATCAATTTATACATAATAAAAAGTATGCATTACGATCTTAATTCTACGCTAAGTAACAACTT
>PLCH01000345.1 GCA_003135585.1 Chitinophagaceae bacterium | reverse complement strand
GTGCTTTTTTTTCATTTATGAAATTGCTGCCGTCGTTTCCTCCAAATACGGCTATGGAACTGATATTCGTAAAATAAGAAAGCCCTTCCACATGCTGGGCAATCTGGATGGCAAGCTCCCTGGTGGGCACAATAATCAGCGCGCTGACCTGGCCTTCGATCCGGTGTTGCAAAAGCCGGTGTATCATAGGCAAAAGAAAGGCTGCCGTTTTTCCCGTACCTGTTTGGGCGGAGGCGATGATATCACAGCCGGCGAGTAATGGCGGGATGACCTTTTCCGTTACCGGTGTTGCTATCTCATAGCCCGAGGCCGCGATTCCTTCCAGCAATCCGGGATTTAAATCAAATTCGTTAAAACGCAAAATAGGGTTGTTTTAGATGATCCGCAGCAATTACGCATGCCGGGGTTTTCGTTCCAAGCCGCAAAGTTAATTCAATTTTAATTGCGGAGGACCCAGTTTTTACTCATATCGCAAGGCTTCTATGGGATCCAGACGGGATGCTTTTTGGGCCGGATAATAACCAAAGAATACACCTGTAAAGGCACAAACAAAAAAGGATAAGATAATGGAGGACTCCGAGACCAGGGTCGGCCAATGTAGAAATGCGGTCACCAGCTTGGATGCGCCGATGCCCAGTCCCACGCCGATCAAGCCTCCGGTGATGCTGATCAGAATCGCTTCCAGTAAGAATTGTAATAAAATATCAACCCCCCTGGCTCCAATTGACATGCGCAGTCCTATTTCGCGGGTCCGTTCTGTGACTGACACATACATGATATTCATAATCCCAATACCACCAATGACCAGGGAAATGCCTGCAATGGCCGTAAGCAGGACTGTTAACAACTGGCTGGTCGAACTAAAGGTATTAATGAGTTCTTCCTGCGTTCGTACGGCAAAATCATCTTCATCCGAGGGTCTCAGGCGATGGCTGGCGCGCAGAATATTGGTTATTTCTGCCGTGGCAAGGGTCGTCGTACTCGCATCTGTGGCAGAAACATATATATTCTGAAAATAAACAGATGCCAAAACTCTTTTCTGGACCGTCGTATAAGGCACCAGGATAATGTCGTCCTGGTCCTGACCAAAAGCATTTTCGCCCTTTGCGTTCAGGACGCCGATTACAGTAAAGGGAATCTTGTTGAAACGGATAATTTTTCCAACAGGATTTTCACCATTGACAAAAAGATTAATAACAACTGTCTGACCAAGCAAACAGACTTTGGCGGCACTGTTCACATCGGCGTCCGAAAAAGCAATCCCATCCTTTAAAGACCATTGGCGGATGTCAAGATACGGTGGACTTACCCCCTGCATACTCGTGGGCCAATTTAGGGATCCGTTGATTGCCTGTCCCCTTGCAGACACGGCGGGAGAAATATCCTTAATATATTGGGCTTGTTTTTGCAATGCCTTTACATCCTCTATCTTGAGTGTCTGAACACTGGTTGCGTCCAGACGGGCTCCAGCAGTAACATTGCTGTTTGGCCGTATGGTGATCATATTGGAACCCATGCTGGACAACTGGTCCTGAATACTTTTTTTTGACCCCTGCCCGATGGCCACCATGGCGATGACAGAGGCTACCCCGATTATGACTCCGAGCATAGTCAGGAAGGCCCTCAGCTTATTGCGCTGCAAAGCTTTAAAGGCGATGCGGATCAGGTTGAATCCATTCATACTCTCAGATTTAATAATCTTCCGCAACCGGCAGTGAAGCCAGTACTTCCCGGGCGGAACGCTTGTTTTCGTTCAAACTGTCTTTAATTATTTTTCCATCCTTTAACATGATGGTGCGGCTGCTGAAAGACGCCACATCCGGTTCGTGGGTAACAAAAACAATTGTTTTCCCTTTTTCCTTATTTAATTCCTGCATCAGGGCCATTATCTCGAAGGAGGTTCTTGAATCAAGATTACCTGTTGCCTCATCGGCCAGTATCATGACCGGTTCATTTACCAGTGCCCGCGCGATAGCTACCCGCTGCTGCTGGCCTCCNNTGATCCATCCGGTCTGCTAATTTTACGGATTCAAGGGCCTCCATAGCTTTTTTTCGTCTTTCCCTAAAACTGATTTCCGAATTATACATCAGAGGCAATTCAACATTTTCCAAGGCAGAAGTCCGGGGTAGTAAATTGTAAGACTGGAAAACAAAACCGATCTTATGGTTTCGCAAACGGGCAAGATCGCTGCGGGAAAGACTGCTAACATTAACCCCATCCAAAAGATATTCTCCGTCGGTGGGTTTATCCAGGCAGCCGAGTAAATTCAGTAGGGTTGTTTTGCCTGAACCACTGCTTCCCATGATAGTTAAGAATTCACCTGCCTCCACTCCGAATGATATGCCTCTCAGGGCACGAACCGTCTCTGTACCCATTACAAACTCTCGCTTGATATTTCTTATCTCCAAAATCTTACTGCTCATCTGTTTCTGTTTTTCTGTTCGACTTTGCCTTATCATTGTTTTTTGGGAGCCGGTTTTCTGCTGTTGGGCCTTTGGGGCATAAACGGACTTTTTGCGGTACTGGCTGTAACCGTCTTTACGGTTACTTGTTTTATCCCGGTAACTACTTCGTCATCCACTGACAGTCCGTCCAATACCTGGACATTCGTCTCGTCATTTAACCCGGTTTTTATTTTCTTTTCTATAAGACTGTCATTTTTTTTCACCCACACAAAGGCGGTTAGGATTACCACTCCGCTATCGCTTTGCATTTTATTTTTTCCCGCACTATCGGCGGGCCTTCCGGAATTTTCCCGATGATTGTGCGCGGAACTGCCACCTGAATCAGCCCCCATCGGAATTATCTTATATTGTTTTGTCAGCGTAGAATCCGGTTTGAATTTTAGGGCTTTAGCGGGTATGAGCAACGCATTATTTTCTTCTTTTGTATAAATGATAATATTTGCAGTCATACCGGGTTTTAGTTTCAGGTCATTATTAGATGCGCTGATAATGGTTGTGTAGGTCACCACATTGGCTGACACGGTCGGTTGCAATCTTATTTGCTGAACGGTTCCTTCAAATACATCCTCGGGAAAGGCATCCACGGTGAAGGTTACACGCTGACCCTTGCTTACATGACCGATGTCAGCCTCGTCCACGGCGGCCTGCACCTGCATTTTCGTGATATCCTTTGCGATGATAAAAAGCGTGGGTGTGCTGAAACTGGCAGCAACCGTCTGACCGATATTGATATTGCGCGTCAGTACCACTCCATTGACAGGTGAATAAATGCTGGCATAGGAAAGATTTTTTATCGCTGCATCCAGTTGGGCCTGGACGCTGTTCACATTGGCTTTGGTGGAATTGTACTGGTTCTGCGCAGTTTCATAATCTGCCTTGCTGATGGCGCCCGCATTATAAAGCAAATTCTGTCTGTCAAAATTACTCTTCTGGTAGGTCAGATTGCTTTTTACAACTTCCAGATTGGCCCTGAATTGATTTGCCTGGGCCTCCAGCAGGGATTTATCCAATTCTGCAATCAACTGCCCCTTTTTTACATTTGAATTAAAATCTGCATATAAATATCTTATGGTTCCGGAAACCTGCGTTCCCACGGTAACAGTATCGACCGGTTCGATGGTACCGGTAGCCGTTACACTTTTTGAAATATAGCCATAGCCCGGATTCTCCGTGTCAAGGACGATCGGCACCTCTTTTTTCCGGAAACCAAAAAACCATACAACCACCGCTGCTAAGGCTATTAAAACAAAGGCAATGATTTTCAAAGACTTTTTCATACCCTTTTCAGTTTATAAATTAACCGGCATTCCCATGTAAAAATCATACACTTTTATATCGAGCGCTGAAGTATATTTTGCCTGTACATAAGCCTGCAATGCCTGGATGTAAAG
>PLCH01000152.1 GCA_003135585.1 Chitinophagaceae bacterium | reverse complement strand
TCTCAATTCCCTTTTGTTTAACAATAACTTACGATCGTGTACTGCCTGGTGGTTATTAGTCGTACCGAATCGATATTCAGCAATATGCATACTTTTTATCCAAAGTTCACCTTTTTGGAATATGCAATAGCTATCTGCAAAACTCACTTTGCCTTCCCGGATGGATTTTACCTCCGTGCCGGTCAAAACCATACCTGCATCGTATTTATCTTCGATGAAATAGGTATGGTAGGCTTGCCCGTTTTTTATTTCCCTCATAGTTTAAAGATATCCCGTCTCCAGGGTTGCAAAAATACGGGCTACTTGTTAAGAATGGTTTTGATTACTCAATAACTTTTACCCTAATTCTTTCACCATTTCTTATTAAGAACAAAAGAGAGGAACCAGGCACAATAGTTTTATAAATCAACCCATCTATTTTGTCAGCAATTGAAACCTGCCCACTTCTAATCAGACCGGAAAAGGAGATAACCGTCCTTGCACAATATAGGTATAGGAAGCATGTTTCTTTTTATGGTCAGCCAGCAGGTTGAATGAATTCGGGCTAATTCTTAAAGAGTGTAAGTATGGTTGCGATTTTGTCTTTCAGCTCCTTCCTGTTTACAATGAAATCAAGGAAGCCATGTTCCAACAAAAACTCGCTCCGCTGGAATCCTTCAGGCAGGTCTTTCTTTATGGTTTCTTTAATTACCCTTGGACCTGCAAAACCAACCAGGGCGCCCGGTTCGGCTATGTTCAGGTCNNCCCGATTAAAGCGCCGGGTTCGGCAATATTCAGGTCTCCCAGCATGCCAAAAGAAGCAGATATTCCCCCGAATGAAGGGTCGGTAAGTAAAGAGATATATGGAATTTTTGCATCGGTGAGCTGGGATAATTTGCCGGAAACCTTGGCCAGTTGCATCAGGGAAAAGGCGCTTTCCATCATGCGGGCCCCGCCGGACTTACAGATAATCATCAAAGGAGTGTGGTGAGCCAGGCAATAATCTGCCGCTCTGGATATGCGCTCTCCCATTACGCTACCCAGGGAACCTCCGATGAATTCAAAGTCCATGCATCCAAGTACCAGCTGATGATCTTTTACATTTCCGGTAGCAATTCGAATAGAATCGGTTATGTCAGTCTTGGCCCATGTTTCTTCCAGCCGTTTTTCGTAGGATTTTAAATCTGTGAAATGAAGAAAATCTTTTGAACGTATANNCTCGAACATGACTTCATAATTGTTGTCATTGAAAAGAATTTCAAAATATTCTTCGCTCCCGATCCGGTGGTGGTGATTGCATTTTGGGCAGACAAAAAGATGTTCTCTCAGTTCGGTTACCGTACAGATATAATTACAATTCGGACACTTTGTCCAGAGGCCTTCAGGTGTTTCTTTTTTTTCCGCAGTACTGGTCAGGATGCCTTTCCTGATACGTTTGAACCAACTGCTTTTGCTTTCCTCTCCAAGCCCATCGTCGCCTGTAAGGTTTACTTCAAAATCGTCATCTCGTTTCATGCAACGGTTTTTGAAGGGCTAAGATAATAAACAACACCGATTTGGGGGATAAATTTCAAAAACTTCAAAACTGAAACAATCAGCAGGAGATCAGTTATTAGGAAATTCTAGGGCTAACCTGAAAAAAATGAGACAAATAATCATTCCTGTCCTATTTTTGTCATACTTTATTATTATGCATTTGAAACCAGCCCTGTTAAACTTTCATTCCAAAAATTGTAATACGGTATGCTGAGTTCCAATTGACCCTTTAAAAAGACAAAATTGCAAAAATGAAATGGTCTGAGTTTTTTACTTCATCGATTGGCAAAAAATTTGTAATGGCATTGACAGGAATATTCCTTGTTTCTTTTTTGCTGGTACATGTCGGGGTCAATTCCTGCATTTATGCCACCCTCTTTGACGGGAATGACCATGGAGAATTATTCAACAAAGTTGCTCATTTTATGGGGACCATGATTTTGATAAGAATTGTGGAAGTGGGATTATTTGTTGGATTTTTTATTCATATTATACAAGGCCTTGTTCTGGAAATTCAGAACCGTAGCACAAGAGGAGTGGGGTACGCGGTGAATTTGGGAAACCGGGGAAGCACTTGGTACAGCCGGAGTATGGGTTTGCTGGGTACCCTGCTCCTTTTATTCCTAATCATGCATCTTTCTCATTTTTGGATACCGAGCCGGTTGGGTGGTATTGGCGGGATCCATGAATTGGATCCGGTGGAATATGAAGGCAAAGAATACCACAACCTCTTTGCAGAAATGGTAAAAATATTTCAGAACCCATTGGTTGTTATTTTATATGTGCTGGGATGTATTTCTTTAGCGTATCACCTTTTGCATGGTTTTCAAAGCGCATTCAGGACGCTGGGTGTTGGCAATTATCGGTATATGAAATTGATACGATCCTTTGGAACTGGCTTTTCTATTATCGTTCCGCTGGCTTTTGCCATGATGCCTGTGTCAGTCTATTTTGGATGGGTGGTTTAGGCTGCAATCCCAAGTGGCAAAAATAATTTGATATAAATGAATGATATGCTGAATTCAAAAATTCCTGCGGGGCCCATAGAGAAAAAATGGACAGATTATAAAGGACATGTAAAACTCGTGAACCCTGCCAATAAACGCAAAATTGAAATAATAATCGTAGGAACCGGATTGGCTGGAGCTTCTGCCGCCGCCTCCCTGGGAGAACTGGGGTATAATGTAAAGGCATTTTGTTTTCAGGATTCCCCCCGCCGGGCCCATAGTATCGCTGCCCAGGGAGGGATTAACGCTTCTAAAAATTACCAGAATGACGGGGACAGCATTTTTCGGTTGTTTTATGACACGATAAAAGGCGGAGACTACAGGTCGCGTGAAGGTAATGTGCACCGTTTGGCGGAAGTAAGCGGCAATATCATTGATCAATGCGTCGCGCAGGGCGTTCCCTTTGCGCGGGAATATGGCGGGTTGTTAAGTAACCGCTCTTTTGGCGGGACACAGGTTCAAAGAACCTTCTACGCAGCCGGGCAAACAGGGCAGCAGCTGTTGATCGGAGCCTACCAGGCATTGGAACGTCAGGTGGCTCTTGGCAACGTAACGATGTATTCGCGCCATGAAATGCTGGACCTGGTAATGATTGATGGAAAGGCGCGTGGCATTATTGTACGTAATTTGGTCAACGGGACCCTCGAACGCCATTTCGGTCATTCGGTACTGTTATGTTCAGGTGGGTACGGCAATGTATTCTATCTGTCAACGAACGCGATGGGTTGCAATGTTACTGCAGCCTGGAAAGCGCATAAAAAAGGCGCTTATTTCGGTAATCCCTGTTTTACTCAAATTCACCCAACCTGCATTCCCGTTTCAGGGGAATATCAGTCCAAACTCACGCTGATGTCTGAGTCTTTGCGCAATGATGGCAGGATCTGGGTACCAAAGAAAAAAAACGATGACAGGAAAGCAACCGAAATACCAGAAGAGGAAAGAGACTACTACCTGGAAAGAAAGTATCCTGCTTTCGGTAATCTTGTGCCCAGAGATGTAGCGTCCCGCGCAGCCAAAGAACGATGTGATGCAGGATACGGGGTGGGAACTTCCAAACAGGCCGTATACCTTGATTACGCGGATGCGATTGTCCGGTATGGAAAGATAGAATGCCACAAGCATGGTATTAAAAATCCCAATCCGGGACAAATACGGGGGTATGGGGTGGAAGTGGTAAAGGAGAAATATGGTAACCTTTTCGATATGTACCAAAAGATTACCGGTGAAAACCCTTACGAAGTTCCGATGCGTATTTATCCTGCAGTACACTATACGATGGGTGGTTTATGGGTTGATTATGAATTGATGACTACTATTCCTGGTTTATACTGTCTGGGGGAAGCTAATTTTAGTGACCATGGGGCCAACCGTCTGGGGGCTTCAGCATTGATGCAGGGCCTGGCAGATGGATATTTTGTAATTCCTTACACCATGGGCAATTACCTGGCCGATGAGATCCGAACTCCTTCTGTCCCTACAGACCATTCCGCATTTGTGGAAGCAGAAAAATCTGTGGCTGACCGGATCAGCCAATTGAAAAATATCAATGGGAAACAAACGGTGGAAAGTTTCCACAAGCGGCTCGGCAAGATCATGTGGGATAAATGTGGAATGGCTCGTAATGCAGCGGGCCTGCAGGAAGCAATTAAAGAAATACGCGAATTAAAAAAGGAATTCTGGAATGATCTGAAGATTCCGGGCGAGATCGGGGATATGAATCCTGAACTCGATAAGGCCGGCCGTGTAGCTGATTTTATCGAACTGGGAGAGCTCATGTGTATAGATGCCCTGAACCGCAATGAAAGTTGTGGAGGTCATTTCCGTGAAGAAAGTCAGACAGAAGACGGGGAGGCAAAACGGGACGATGCAAATTTCAGCTTTGTATCTGCATGGGAATTCAAAGGGGAAGGCAACTGGGAATTGCACAAAGAAGAGTTGGTTTTTGAAATTGCAAAGCCGAGCCAGAGGAGTTATAAATAATTTATTTTACATTCTTAAAAAGCCCTTTTTGGGGTAGAGGTATGGAACATTACAAGATGAATCTTACACTTAAAGTGTGGAGGCAGGAGAACACGAAAGCAAAAGGAAAATTTGAAACCTACCCGGTAGAAAATATTTCATCAGAAATGTCTTTTCTGGAAATGATCGATGTACTAAATGACCGTTTGATAAAGGAAGGACGGGATCCGATTGCTTTTGATCATGATTGCCGGGAAGGAATTTGTGGTGCATGTTCTATGTATATTGACGGTAAACCTCATGGGCCCTGGCATGCCAATACTGTCTGTCAACTGCATATGCGGGCTTATAAAGGAGGAGAAACCATCACTGTTGAACCCTGGAGGGCAAAAGCTTTTCCCATCATCAAAGATCTGGTGGTTGACAGGACAGCCTTTGACAGGATTATTCAGGCGGGGGGTTTTATCTCGGTTAATACAGGCAATGCGGTGGACGCAAACACACTACCCGTTGAAAAAGATAAAGCCGACGCCTCTTTCGCCNNGTAAAAATAGTTCGGCGATGCTGTTTCTATCGGCAAAAGTTTCCCATCTGGCCCTGCTGCCGCAAGGTGAACCGGAACGAAAAAAACGCGTGCTTGATATGGTGCTACAAATGGATAAAGAAGGTTTTGGTGCCTGTACCAATACAACCGCTTGCGAAGCAGTTTGCCCAAAAGAGATTTCCATGGCCAATATTGCAAGACTAAACGCCGAGTATCTAATTTCCGGTCTGAGGGCTGATAAATAAATCCCGGTTTGGGATACCTTGGGATACTAGTTTTCCCAGTCAACCTTCCCCATTCAACTTTTTTTTGCTTTTTTACCTCCTTGTCTTATATGATGGTAAAGCCCCTATAACAGTTAAATAGCCCCGGCAGTTCCCGTCCCCTCTGCACCGGGTCAAACTATCCGGAAACCTTCCTGTAAATGAAAGAAAGCACTGATTCATAATTATTTATATTTATTTTATTATCAATGCTTTATAGAGATTATATCGAATTCTAATTAATTTAATTGGATCGCCTTTCCGGTTGTCTGTTGACAGAATATTAGTCAAGTTTTAATGTCTTGGAAAAAGGGTTTACTCATCGTACCTTTGCGCCTTCATTAAAATGGGTATGGAATGTTAAAAGTGAACAATGTGACCCTTTCATTTGGAAAGAGGGTTTTGTTTGATGAGGTAAACCTTGCGTTTATCAAAGGGAATTGCTATGGGGTGATTGGTGCTAACGGGGCAGGGAAATCAACTTTCTTAAAAATATTATCCGGCGAAATCGAACCAAATAAAGGTTCTCTCGAAATCTCTCCCGGGGAACGCATGGCTGTATTGAAACAGGATCACTTTGAGTTTGACGACAGCCTGGTGCTGCACACCGTACTGATGGGGCATAAAAAAATGTGGGAAATAATGAAGGAGAGGAATGAAATTTATTCCAAGTCTGATTTTACGGAAAAGGATGGTCTGCGCGCNNTGCTTTGTTAAGTGATCTGGGTGTCATGGAATCCTATCACGGCATCTTGTTGAAAGAATTGCCGGGGGCTTTGAAAGTGAGGGTTTTATTGGCCCAGGCCTTATACGGTAACCCAGACATTCTTATACTGGACGAGCCCACCAATAATCTTGATGTAGATACAATCAGCTGGCTTGAAAATTTCTTAGCCGATTACGAAAATATAGTGATTGTTGTATCACACGATCGTCACTTTCTGGATAGTGTTTGTACGCACGTGGCGGATGTTGACCGCCAGAAAATCAAAATTTATACAGGAAATTATACCTTCTGGTATGAATCCTCCCAGTTAATGGCCCGCCAATTATCCGACAAGAATAAAAAAACCGAAGACAAACGCCAGGCATTATTGGATTTTATCGCTAGGTTCTCTGCTAACGCTTCCAAATCAAAACAGGCTACTTCAAGAAAAAAGGCTTTGGAGAAACTGACTATTGAGGAAATCCACCCCTCCAACCGCCGTTATCCGGGCATTATTTTTAAACAACAGCGTGAAGTAGGTAACCAGATATTGAACATAGAAAAATTATCGAAAAAGGCCGAGGACGGGCACCTTCTTTTTTCGAATATTAACTTCAGTGTAAACAAAGGGGATAAG
>PLCH01000419.1 GCA_003135585.1 Chitinophagaceae bacterium | reverse complement strand
CCCCATAACCGCCCGTAGCCGGCCCACCGTCATATTTACCCGAATACAATATTGTTTCAACCTTTCGGGGATCTGTAGAGTCCCATGCATTCTGTAATACCATGGTTGGCGTATTCCATCCCCATCCGAGATTCCAATCTGTAGAAGCACCACCCTGTCTCACATTTTGACTGGTACCCCATTGGACTCCGNNAGGTTCGCCTGCATTTCAAATATCGATTCAAGGCTGTTCTTTCCAGCTCCGCCTACACCGTCCTTCCAGACGTCGATAAAATTGGGTAACAGACTATATTGGCCTAAAGCAATCACCTGTTTACAAAGAGATACCACCTGGGTCCAGTTTGACCGGAACAGAAAGGTTTGAGCCCACAAAGTTTTGGCAGCACCTGTGGTTAACCTGCCCGGGTATTTATTATTACCGGTGATATCGATCCAATTTACAGGCAAATTTGCAGCTGCCACAGTGAGATCCGAATCAATCAACTGGTAAATAGCAGCCGCAGGGGATTTGGGCTTAATGTTGTCTTTGGCATTGGTAGAATAGAAATTAAGCAAAGGGATGTCACCATATGCTTTTACCAGTTCAAAATAAGCATAGGCACGGAAAAAGTGAGCCTCACCTATATTGCGCAACGAAGGTGCATCAGTGACTTTCAGGGAATCCGCAATGTGAAGTTCCTGGTTTGCCAGATTGATCATATAATAATGGTCATTCCAATAAGTATCGGTAGCCCAGTCGTTCTTGGTATATTGACNNTTGAAAGGTCTCAAATTCCGTATTGATCTCGGCGCCATCGGTGGTGCTACTCCCTTTTTGAGCATCGTCATCGCGAATACTGTTAAAATCAAGCCACGGCAACACGGAAAAACCGGCATAACCGCGAAGAGTGCTGTATAAGGCAAAACTTTGAGCTTCAAGAGATCCCTGATGCAGATCTTCCAGCGTTGCCGTCAGGGGCTTGCGGTCGAGAAAGTTTGAGCAGCCTGCTATTGTCATTGCCAGCGTGCTGACTATCGCTAAGCTCCATAAAATTTGTTTGTTTGTTTTCATAACCAATTTTTTTTATGATTTTTCAAAAAGTCAGGTTTAACCCTGCTGTTGCTACAACTGGAATGGCGCCGCCTGCATTATCATATCCAAACGCTGTTGCACCACCGCCAAACTCGGTTGTATAGCCATAGTTGTGTTTCCAGGTCTTCAGGTTTTGCGCATTAACATATACACTTACATTCTTAATCCACGATTTCGGACCCAGGATGCGACCAAAAGTGTAATTCACCTGAAGGTTTCTGAGCCTGAAATAAGAACCATCCTCAATATTATAAGTAGACCCGTTATAGTTAAACCTGTGTCCTTGGCTGATAATCGGATCCCAGTTGGAAGTTCCAGGTCCATGCCAGCTGTTTATTTTGAAGGCTGGATAGTTTACTCTTTGGAATGGAGATTCCAAGGACCCCCATGTGCGGAAAATGCTGTTGCCGTAAACACCACCCACATCAATAGCCAGGCCAAAGCCCTTATAAGTCAGATTGATCGAGCCTCCATATATGAATTTCGGAGTGGGGTTTCCTATAAACGTTCTGTCACTTGAATTTATTTGACCATCTCCATTCACATCTTTGAATTTGAAATCCCCGGGTCCGTAAGTACCTAAGGACGCAGCGGAAGGTGATTTCAGGATATCAAGATTGCCCTGGTAAAGACCCTGCACCACATAACCAAAGAAAGAACCGATGGGATGTCCTGCCTGGGTCCTGCTTTCTGCGCTTCCATTATTCTGGAACGCCTGGCTGAGATACCCTGTGGGCAAATCTTTTGCTAGACTAACTACCATATTGTTTAGAAAAGTGATATTGCCTCCGATGTTCAAAGTTAAATCTTTTCCAAGGTTTTGATTCCAAGTACCGGCAAATTCCTCGCCCCAGTTCCTGATGCTTCCTCCGTTGATCAATTCATCCGGTAAACCCAGGCTAGATCTGCTAACATAGGTCATTAAATTATTGGTGGTCTTGTTGTAATAGTTGAATTCGAAATGCAAGTGGTTACTTATCGCATTTAACTCTATCCCGATTTCCTGGGCCGACACCGTTTCCCACTTCAGATCCGGGTTAGGAAGATATTGCTTTTGCGCCGCAGAATAAACGGTACCTCCAAAAACAGCAGCAATCCCATTATTTAATACGGGGTAAGCCACGTAATTTAATGGATTCCCACTGGCATCGGTAGCAGACTGGTTACCCAAAACCCCGACTGAACCTTTCAGCTTCAGATAGTCAAATATCTTTTGATTGTTCATGAATGTTTCCCTGCTAATATCCCATGCAGCGCCCACAGCCCAAAACTGCTGATAACGGTTTTTGGTCGGGATTTGAGAAGATCCATCATCCCGGAAAGAAGCATTCAGGAAATACTTATCCTTATAATTATATAATGCCCTTGCAAGATAGGAAACGGTGCTGTATTCGTTCTGGTAAGAGGTAGCGATGGTTTGCGTTGGATTTTCAAAGCCACTAGTTATATACCAGAATCTTGAGTCATTGGGTATGGGAAGAGCGGTGCCCGTGGTATATGGCTTGGCGAGACCTTGCCTTGCAAAAACTCCGGAATAGTATGTTGTGAAACCAGCGGTCAATGTCAGGCTATGATCACCAAAACGATTCTTGTAATTCAGCACATGGTCTTGCTGGAACTTTCTATAGTTATTATCATTTTCCTGAACCTGGGTTTTCTGGCTATAAAAGGTAATTGTATCACCCGCAGCCCTTGGCTGATAAGCATAATAAAGAGGTGTGTATGAACGAAGTTTCACTTCGCTCATATCTGCGTAAAAGGTTGACCTGAAAGTAAAATGACGAAGGAAATTAATTTCCGCATAAACACTTCCAACTGATCTGTATTCAATATTGATGCTCTTATCCCACTGATTTTCCAAATTAATCAAGGGATTTTGAACACCCGAGTTTTGAAGAGCTGGGTCCACCGTGGAATACAGATTCTGGGTCAACATGTTATTACTATTGTATGGGTCTGTAATAAGAAAAGGCTTTGTACCGGCTGAAATCTGTGGCATTACTTTTCTGGCATTGTTCAAGACGTCTGCGCCACTACCGGTGACATCATATGGGTGGTTAATTCTCTCAACATTAAAATTTATTCCCAATTTTATCGCCTTATTCACTTTAAACTCATCACCAAATGAAAGCATCATTTTTGACAATTGCTCGTGCCTGACTATACCTTCGTCATAAGTATAACCGAGGCCCAGGTTAAATCTGTTGTTTTCCGAACCCCCTGAAATACTCAGGTTATTGGCGTTGAACTTCCCGGTTCTCGTTACTGCGTTGATCCAATCGGTATTTGCGGTTAAGAATGAATAATCAGGAGTAGCGACGCCATTGTTTGCATTTTCTTCTGCAAAAAGTGTATTGAATTGGCTGGCATTGGCCATCTTAATTTTATCCACCAGCTTCTTAATCCCAAAGCTGGTATTGAAGTTAATGATGGTTTGCCCAATTTTTGCCTTTTTGGTAGTGATGGCAATAACACCCGTGGCGCCCTTTACACCAAATATGGCCAGGGAGGACGGGTCTTTTAAAATTTCAATGGATTCAATATCATTAGGATTAAGATAATCTATGTTATCATTAAAAATCCCATCCACAACAAAGAGGGGATGAACCTGGCCAATACTTATAGTTCCGCGGATGCGAATATCCGGTTGGGAGCCTGGCGTGCCATCATTTACAACGTATAAGCC
>PLCH01000276.1 GCA_003135585.1 Chitinophagaceae bacterium | reverse complement strand
GTACAATGACAGGAGCTGTCTTATCCCGGATCGGCAAACCAAATAACATGGGATTTAGGTTGGTATCCTCGGTTGTCCTCCTTATCTCAAAATGTAAATGAGGTCCCTGAGAACCACCCGTATTCCCGCTGTAGGCGATCAGGTCGCCCTTTTTCACAGGGAAAAGACCTCTGGGAATATCCAGAGCCAGCTTCCAGGATTCCATTTTATATTGCTGCTTTTTTATATAGGTTGCCAATGCCGGAACGAACCCATTCAGATGAGCATATAAAGTTGTATAGCCATTAGGATGATTAATATAAATAGCCTGGCCAAAGCCAAACGGCTCGATCCTTATCCTGGCGATATATCCTTCAGCGGCTGCATAAACGGGAAGATTTTCTCTTTTTTCGGTCCGGATATCGAGCCCCATGTGAAAGTGATCCGGACGCAATTCTCCAAAGTTGGCAGCCAGGCGTATGGGTATGGATAAGGGATCCCGAAAATATCCCTTGGGGTAATTTTTAGAATGATCAATTTGGGAATTTGGTTTATCAATTTGGGAAAATACTGGGGAGAAAATACAGAGGAACAAAACTTTCAAAAATAAATGCTTCATCCGGAATGATATCTTTAGCTACGCAAATCTCCCAAAAAAAAACAGGACATTTTTTCCAGTTAAATAAAAATTAACAATTAAACCTGAAAATTGTACCCNNGCATGTAGACTGGCATTTATAGGGTTCCGAAAGTGTCTCGGACGAAAATATTTTAAAAATACCCGGTTTATGGTATGAATTTTTTCAATATTGGTACAGCTTTTGGCTTAGTAAAATTGTCTTGTTAAATAAGAATATCTAAAATTTTCAAACCAGGTAGCATGAAAAGTTACAAAAACAAACTGGTGGTTTTCCTGGCAGTTACCATCGGCACTCTCATTGGCATGTTTAAGGGAGAGGAAGCCAGACAGAAATGGGTTTTTAGGATAAGAACCAAATATGACAACAAACGGCTAATGGCCGAGAAAAAATCCATTGTTCGTAAAGGCGGCGTTTTGCTGGATGATATAGAGATGGCGTCCTATCATAACAATTAATATCTATATTTTATTTTCCAATTGATGAGCTTCAGTCTGGCCGGCTGAAGCTTTTTCTTTTTCAAACCGGCCATCAGAGCCGCTTCTGAAGGATCCGGGAAGCATTCAAAAAATAATCGGGAAAATTAATTGCACTGCCTTAGTTTTGCGCAATTTGTTTTAATCATGCCAAAAGATTCTTCCATTCATTCTGTGCTTATTATTGGTTCCGGCCCTATCATAATCGGACAAGCTTGTGAATTTGACTATTCAGGCACCCAGGCTGCCCGCAGTTTGCGGGAGGAGGGGATCAGGGTCGTGCTTATCAATAGCAACCCGGCAACTATCATGACCGACCCCATGATGGCTGACAGCGTTTACCTGCTTCCACTCACGGTCGAGAGCATTGAACAAATACTGGAAGAAACAAAGGTGGATGCTGTTCTTCCAACCATGGGCGGACAAACTGCTCTCAATCTCTGTATAGAAGCTGCGGACCTGGGTGTCTGGGAAAAATACAATGTGCGGTTAATTGGTGTAGATATTGAAGGCATTGAAACTGCAGAGGACAGGGAAAAATTCCGGCAATTGATGTTTAAAATTGGCATCCCCGTCGCCCCTTCCAGAGTTGCCAACTCCATGCTTGAAGGAAAGGAATATGCTCAGGACATCGGGTTCCCCTTGGTGATCCGCCCCTCTTTTACCCTGGGCGGAACGGGAGGCGGATTTGTACACAGTAAGGATGATTTGGACGCTGCTCTGGACAGGGGTTTAAAGGCCTCACCGATTCACGAAGTACTGGTAGAAAAGGCAGTTTTGGGTTGGAAAGAATTTGAGCTGGAATTACTCCGCGACAAAAATGATAATGTTGCCATCATCTGTACCGTTGAAAATATGGATCCCATGGGAGTTCATACAGGTGATTCCATCACGGTTGCCCCTGCAATGACCTTAAGTGATACGGCATACCAGGATATGCGGAACAAGGCTGTACTGATGATGCGGTCCCTGGGGAATTTTGCGGGCGGTTGTAATGTGCAATTTGCCCTCAATCCCGATACCGAGGAGCTGATAGCGGTGGAAATTAATCCACGGGTAAGCAGATCCTCTGCACTTGCATCAAAGGCCACAGGGTACCCGATAGCAAAGATAGCGGCAAAATTGGCGATCGGTTATTCCCTGGATGAACTCAAAAACCAGATCACCCAGACTACCTCTGCTTATTTCGAACCTGTACAGGATTATGTCATCGTAAAAATGCCCCGGTGGAACTTTGACAAATTCAAAGGGGCCAACGANNAAAGTGTGGGCGAAGTAATGGCAATCGGCAGAAGCTTTACGGAAGCTATTCAAAAAGCCTGTCAGAGCCTGGAAAACAATGCCGTCGGACTGGGTTATTATGGTAAAAGCCAGATGCACGCAGAAGAATTAATCGAATATATAAAAATTCCGAAGTGGGACCGCATCTTCCGGATAAAAGATGCGCTTATGCTGGGAGTAAGCGAAAAAACCATCTCCCAGATTNNATGTATTCTTGAAAAGGAAATTGCAGCCTTCACTCTCGAAAACCTTCCTCTGGCGCTGCTCCTGGAAGCCAAACAGAAAGGATTCAGTGATGAGCAGATTGCGCGCATCATGCAAAACAGCAATGAGGAAGCGGTTTATGAAAAGCGGAAGGCAGCCGGCATCACCCGCGTATTTAAGATGGTGGATACCTGCAGTGCCGAGTTTGAAGCCAAAACTCCCTATT
>PLCH01000110.1 GCA_003135585.1 Chitinophagaceae bacterium | reverse complement strand
TTTTTATCCTAGAGCAGAAGAAAAACTAAGAGCCTGCTTGGCTAAGGATTCCAACTATTTGCCGGCATTAATTGAATGGGCCTCCCTCCAATACAGGAACCTTCAATATACCGATGCATTGAGTACGACAAAAAAAGCATTATCCATCGATACCTACGACCCTGCTGCAAACTTCAATTACGGATTGGCGAATACAAAGCTGGGAAATATGGCGGATGCCAAAGATGGATTTGATTTGGCTTCCTTATCCATGGAGTACAGAAGCGCGGCTTTTATTGAATTGAGTAAAATCTATTTCAGAGAGAATCAGTATACAAAGGCCCTGGAGTATGCCGAAAAGAGTTTGGCATACAATCAGGTTAGTTTGGAAGCATACCAGGTAGAAGCCATAATTCATCGTTTTCAAAACGATGAAACAAAAGCAGATGCAGTGCTGAATAAGATGATGGCCATTGACCCCCTTAATCATTTTGCCCGGTTTGAAAAATATCTGTGGCACCCCTCACCAACAACAGAGAAATTGTTTACATCATTCATAAAAAACGAAATGCCTTTTGAAACTTTTTTGGAATTGGGCATTTGTTACTTTCAACTCAGTTGCAAAGAAGATGCGGTGAAAGTATTCTCTTTAGCCCCGCTAGGTTCTGAAATATCTTATTGGAAATCTTTTTTGGGAAATACCGCCGTTCCTGATACCGATGTCTTTCAGCCCCTTTCGGGATTTCCTTACCGTGCAGCTACCGCAGAAATACTGGAAGAACTCATCAAACATAATAAGGACTGGAAATTAAAATACCAGCTGGCGCTTATATGGTGGAGTAGAAACAATCTTTTAAAAGCCAAAGAATTGTTCGATGCCTGTGGCGACGATCCTAGTTATGCCCCTTTTTATGCCGCTAAGGCGGCTTTGTTTACTGCTGAAACTGAGACCAGTCTCAAAAAGGCCATTGAGCTCGATAGGGAACAATGGCGTTATCACAAATTACTGGCTGAGTTTTATATTTCAAAAGACGACTACCAAAAAGCCCTTACTGTTGCGGAATCCTTTTACAGGCGACATCCTGATAATTACGTCATGGGTATGCTGAATGCAAAAACTTTGTTATTGAATAAACAATATGCTTTGTCAGACGCTTTGTTAACCAGGCTTACCATCATACCTTTTGAGGGAGCCACAGATGGCAGGCAACTATACCACGAAGCCAAATTAATGCAGGCGATAACCGAAATGAAAGGCAGGCAGTATAAAATAGCTCTGCAGTTTATCATATCTGCGAAAATATGGCCGGATAATTTAGGGGTTGGCAAACCTTACCCGGCAGATACAGATGAAAGATTGGAAGATTGGCTTTTATACGAATGCTATNNAAGCCGAAAAAGCAAAGCGGGCATTACAGCGCATAATAGCTTTTGTGCCTAAAACTGAAAATACTGTAAATAATTTTCTACCTGCCAATATATTGGTTACCGCCTGGGCATTGGAAGCAATGAATAAAAAAGAGGAAGCCATTCAATTATTGGACCAATGGCAACAAAAAAACCCGGCAAATCAATTGGCCAACTGGTGTAAACAGGCATTTGAAAGCGGGCAATCTGCAATCCCACCGGATATCAAGAAGGATGAAACCCTAAGGATCCTGGCAGAGCTTATGAAATTGAAATTATAGCCCTCAAAAAATCAAAGGCTGTTTTCAGAAAAACCTGAAGCCGTTTTTATAGATCTGAAAAGAGAAAACAATATTTTTAAACCGGGTAATGCCAATGCTTTTAAAACCTTTTTGAGTCAGAGGCTTTTGGCAAAATGAGAAGAGAGGATATAATCCTATGGAGCAGCTGTTATTAGATTGGTGAGTTGCTTTGTAAATCAACAAAGCCTTGACTTATTCAAAAAAAGAACTTTGATTTGATTCACCCCATAAATAATTTCTCGAGGTATTCCTTTCGGAATTCGACATAAGTTGGATGACCCGCCGGTGTGCTATTCGGCTGGGTGCATGCGAACAATTCTTCAGCTAATTTCCTCATTTCCTTTTCAGTAAGGGGCGTACCGGGCTTGATGGCATATTGCGTCGCCAATAAACGAGTTAATTTTTCCCGTTTTGAAAAATTCCTTTCACCGCTAAAATTTTTGAATTGCTCCAGCACCGTTTCCAATACAGCCTTTTCATTTCCGGGAGGCAGGTCTGCAGGGGTTCCCTGAATAACAAAAGCATCTTTTCCAAATGGTTCGATTTGGTAGCCCATTTGATTCAGATCGATTGTAAGATCTTCGAGTAATACTGCGTCCTGGGTGGTCAATTGAAGAGTCTGGGGAAATAAACTCCTTTGGGTTGTAATGGTTTTGCCTACTGCTGCGGCTACGTATTTGTCATATAGTATCCTTTCATGGGCTGATTGCTGGTTAATCAGGAGAATCCCTCTGTTCGTGGGTGCAATAATATAGGTATTGAGTAACTGCATCAGCACGGCGCCATCATTAATGGTAAAGGCAGCGTCGGGGGAGGTAATAGTGGAATNNATACTGGATTTCTTCCTTTGATTTTTCAACTTCCATTTTATCTGGAGTGAAGAATTCCCTCCAGTGTTTCAGCTCATTTCTATTCCCGGGTTCTATCGCATGGGCCTGGTTTTTTTGGGTAAATGTTTTGTAGAGGGAAGAGGAGATGACAGCCGCTTTTTTCTCTTCCGTCAGAGGTTGACTGATGGCATCGAGACTTTGTATCGAAGGGTCCAAATCAAAATCGAGGGTGGGTGTAATGCTGAATTGAGCCAGCGAATGCTTTACCGCTGCCTGGACAAATGCATAGATTAATTTTTCGTCCTCAAATTTTATTTCCTGTTTGGTAGGATGAACATTGATATCCACACGGGAAGGATCCAGATCAATAAAAAGCACATAAAGCGGGAAACTGTCCCTGAGGATCATTTCCTGGTAAGCGCTCATTACTGCATGGTTCAGGTAAGGGCTTTTAATAAAACGGTTGTTGACAAAAAAATATTGGTCCCCCCTTGTCCTTTTGGCTGTTTCGGGTTTACCCACAAAGCCATAAATATTCATGTAGTCGGTGTTCTCCCGGACCGATACTAGCTTAGCCTGGTTATTGCTTCCCAATACCTGCAGGATCCGTTGTTTTAAAGTGCCTTTCTCCAGGTGAAATACTTCCTGGCCGTTATTATTTAGGGAAAAGAAAATATCAGGAAAGGAAAGTGCCACCCGTATGAATTCGTCAATGGAATGGCGCATTTCTGCTGCGTTACTCTTTAGGAAATTTCTCCTCGCAGGTATATTGAAGAACAGATTTTTCATGGCTATAGTCGTACCTGTGGCGCAGGCAACGGGTTGCTGGCGGATCACCTCGCTATTTTCTATTTCTACAAAGCTTCCGGATTCCATGTCGGCCTTTTTGGTTTTTAATTCCACCTGTGCTACGGCTGCAATCGACGCAAGCGCCTCACCCCGAAATCCCATGGTCCTGATCCGGAACAGGTCCTCCATATCTTTTATCTTGGATGTGGCATGGCGTCCAAAGGCCATTCTGGCATCCTTTTCACTCATACCATTTCCATTATCCGTAACCTGTATCAGCGATTTGCCTGCATCGTTGAGGATGAGTTTTATTTCAGTAGCTCCTGCATCCACGGCATTTTCCAGCAATTCTTTTACGGCGCTTGCCGGGCGCTGAATGACTTCCCCCGCCGCGATCTGGTTGGCAATGTTATCAGGTAATAATTGAATGATGTCTGGCAATTCTATCTTAATTTGTGCTGCAATTTACTGCGAATAATCGTAAGCCTTTATAAGTAGCCTTTATGAAGAAATTTTTCTTTGCCCTGTGTGTGATTTTCTTTGTCAAATTTTCCTTTTCGCAACAAAAGACTGATTCCCGTGCCGATCATTGGGTGGACAGTGTGTTTAAATCCTTGTCGGACGACCAGAAAATCGCTCAGCTTATAGTTGTACGATTATCCTCCATAGATCTTTCCACCAGGAAAGTGACATTTTATGAAAAAGAAGTAGAGGAAGCTGTTCGCAAATACAATATCGGAGGGATTTGTCTTTTTCAGGGAGGCCCGTTAACCCAGGCCAATTATATTAACTATTTTCAAAGCATTGCCCAAACACCTGTTCTTATCAGCATGGATGCAGAAAATGGCGTTGGCATGAGGATGGATAGCGTAAAAGGGTTACCCCGGCAAATGATGCTGGGGGCTGTCGCAGATCCTGATCTAATTTACCAATACGGCCGGTTGGTGGGGGAGCAGTGTAAGCGGATAGGCGTGCAGGTGAATTACGCTCCAGTTGTAGATATCAACAACAACCCGGACAATCCAGTTATCAACGACCGCTCCTTTGGAGAAGACAAATATAAAGTGGCGCAATTCGGCGTTCAGTATATGAAAGGGCTGCAGGATGCTGGGGTAATGGCCTGCGCTAAACATTTTCCCGGTCATGGAGATGTGACGGTGGATTCTCATGTGGATTTGCCTACAATTAACAAAACACGCAAACAACTTGATTCACTTGAATTATACCCTTTCCGCGCTTTATTCAAGGCAGGCGTGGGGAGCGTGATGATTGCCCACCTCTACATTCCTTCCATTGACAATACAGCTGACCAGGCAACTTCGCTTTCTTATAAAAATGTCACCAAACTTCTAAGAAAAAAACTTAAATACAAGGGCCTTAGTTTTACCGATGCACTTGAGATGAAGGGCGTAACCAAATACTACCCGGGTGGGGAAGCCGCCCTTCAATCCCTGATTGCAGGCAATGATATGCTTTGCCTTCCGGAGGATATTCCCGGCAGCATGGAAAAAATCAGGGGAGCACTCGAAGACAGAAGGTTAAAATGGAAAGATATCAATGGCCGTGTAAAGAAAGTGTTGCACGCAAAGTATGACTATGGATTAAGCAACTGGCATCCAATCAATCCCTATCATCTTACGGAAGATTTGAACAAGGAAGTAGCCAATATGCGAAAGCTGGTTGCTGAAAACGCCTTCACCCTTGTCCGTTATGAAGACCATTCGGTCTTCCCTCTACAGGCAGGGGCGAAGAAAAAAATCGCCTACCTGGGCCTCGGACTTTCCGGTGACAACGAATTTGCACGTCGTATGCGCAGTGATTATAATGCACATGTGTATTATTTTGATTACTCCCTGGACTCGGTAAAAGCCGGTGCTATTTTGGAGCTGCTGCGCAGCCGGTATGATGTTGTTGTTATCGGCTTGCACAATTATGCCCGTTTCCCCAACAATAATTTTGGCATCAGTAAATCCGCTTTGTGGTTGTTGCAGGAGTTGCAAGAAAGGCAAAAAACCGTGACAATGGTTTTTGGTAACCCCTATGCGATGAAAAATTTCTGCGACGCCAAAACTCTTATTGCCTGTTATGAGGATGATGATATAACTGAAAATATCGGGGCTGACCTCTTAGCGGGCAAATTTACCGCAAAAGGAAAATTGCCGGTCACTGTGTGTGCGTCTTTGAAATTTGGAGACGGGATTGTAGCGGACAAATTGCTTCCCACCGCTGCGCCTTCCCAAATGGGATTTAATCTCCAACAGCTGATGGCTATCGATTCAGTCAGCAGGGAAGCTATCAGCAAGCAGGCGTTCCCGGGTTGCGTTGTGTTGGTGGCAAAGAATGGCAGGATCATTTACGAAAAGGCATTTGGCCATCTTACTTATGACAAAACAGAGTTGGTATATCCTGAAACAATTTATGATCTCGCTTCTGTGACAAAAATCTGCGCCACCACCATGGCCGTCATGAAATTGTATGATGAAGGGAAACTGGATATCCGAAAAACACTGGGGGATTACCTGCCCTGGGTGAAAGGAACCAATAAGGACTCCCTGAAAATATGGGATATACTACTGCACCAGGCCGGGCTGAAAGCCTTTATTCCTTTTTATCAGGAAACCATTGAAAAAAATAAAGAGGGGACACCTCTGCCGGCTATCTATTCCTGGACTCCCGACACCCTTCATTCTGTAAGGGTGGCTGAAAATTTATACATGCGTCATGATTGGCAGGATACGATATTCAGGCGCATCCTGGAAAGCGATGTTGGGCCGCAGGGAAAATATATTTATAGTGACAACGATTTTATTTTTACGGGAAAGATCGTGGAAACCCTTAGCGGGCTGACCCTGGATCAATATGTGAGCAAAACTTTTTACGAACCATTGGGAATGCGCACAACCGGTTTCAGACCAAGGGAGGGGTTTCCGCTCAACCGGATCGCACCAACCGAGCAGGAATCGGTTTTTAGAAAGCAGTTAATAAGAGGGGATGTTCACGATCCCGGAGCCGCTATGCTCGGAGGCGTGTCGGGACATGCAGGTTTGTTCAGCGATGCTTACGACATCGCGATCATGGAGCAAATGTTATTAAACGGGGGTGAATTTAACGGACAAAGATTCCTGAAAAAAGAAACGATTGATTT
Source organism: Chitinophagaceae bacterium (assembly GCA_003135585.1). Lineage (GTDB taxonomy): Bacteria > Bacteroidota > Bacteroidia > Chitinophagales > Chitinophagaceae > Puia. The sequence continues at coordinate 20,122 of PLCH01000110.1, read as the reverse complement.
CTTTACTGCCTATCACAGTGATAGCAGCAGGCGGGGCCTTGGATTTGACAAACCTGAAAAAGACAACCTGGTTAGAAAGGATCCTTATCCTTCCCTATATGCCAGCCCCCAGACCTTTGGCCACACCGGATTCACCGGGACCGCTGTTTGGGTCGATCCGGCTTACAACCTGATCTATATCTTTTTGTCCAACCGGGTCAATCCCAACAGCGAGAATGTTAAAATTTCAACCTTGAGCGTGAGGGGAAGCATTATGGATGCAATTTACAGGGCCATGGGGGTTGATGCAAACAGTACAGTAAAATAATCCCCTAATATTCATAAACCGTAACTTTGTAAAAATTTATTTTAAGTGAATCGTAAAAAAGAAGTCCTTCAGGATGTGGTTATAAAATTTGCAGGTGACTCGGGTGATGGCATGCAATTGACGGGAAGTCAGTTTACAAACAATACAGCCATGCTTGGCATTGACCTGGCAACTTTTCCGGATTTTCCTGCAGAAATCCGCGCACCCCAGGGAACTTTGCCCGGCGTAAGCGGATACCAACTGAGGTTTTCCAGCGACCACATCTTCACTCCGGGCGATGAATGCGATGTATTGGTGGCTATGAATGCCGCCGCTTTAAAATCAAATCTGACCTCACTCAAGAAGGGTGGAAGGATTATTGTCAATACAGAAGGGTTTGATAATAAAAATCTAAGGCTGGCCAATTTCCCGGACGGTATAAATCCTCTGGAAGACAATAGCCTCGACAGTTATGAGGTCATTAAGATAGATGTTACAAAAATGACCCGGGAAGCACTGAAGGAATTTACGATAGGGATGAAAGAAAAGGACCGTGCTAAAAATATGTTTGTCCTGGGGTTTCTTTACTGGATGTATAACAGGGACATGGAGAATACGATCAAGTTTTTGAAAGATAAATTTGGAAAAAAACCTGAGATTTTTGAAAGCAACGCAAAGGCTTTACAGGCGGGATATAATTTTGGAGACTCCACGGAGACTTTCACCACCACCTATAAAGTGGAAAAAGCCAAAATGGACCCCGGAGTTTATCGTTCCATCATGGGCAACCAGGCATTGACCTATGGATTGATCGCAGCGTCCCAGAAAAGCGGATTGCCTTTATTTCTTGGATCCTATCCGATCACGCCGGCTTCTGATATCCTGCATGAATTAAGCCGCCATAAGTCATTCGGTGTCCGAACCTTCCAGGCAGAGGATGAAATAGCGGGGATTACTGCGGCTATTGGAGCTAGTTATGGAGGTTCGCTGGGGGTTACCACCACTTCAGGGCCGGGGATGGCTCTGAAAGCAGAGGCGATGGGACTGGCCGTCATGCTGGAGATACCTTTGCTTATCTGCGATATCCAAAGAGGGGGGCCTTCGACGGGTCTGCCTACCAAAACAGAGCAAAGCGACCTGCTTCAGGCATATTACGGAAGAAATGGCGAATGCCCGATGCCGATCGTTTCTGCTTCCACGCCCAGTGATTGTTTTGAGGCGGTTTATGAAGCTGTTCGCATAGCGGTGCAACACATGACGCCTGTCATTTTACTAAGTGACGGGTATATCGCCAACGGCGCCGAACCATGGAAATTCCCTAAAAGTGAGGACCTGCCGCCCATCAAGGTAAATTTCAAGACTCAGCCGGGACATGGGGAAAACAAATTTCAACCCTATCTAAGGGATGAGAAACTGGTCCGGCCTTGGGCTATCCCGGGGACCCCGGGTCTGGAGCACCGAATAGGCGGTCTGGAAAAGCAAAATATCACGGGTAACGTGAATTATGAGCCGGAAAACCACCAGCTNNAAATAAGACAGGAAAAAATTGACAGGATTGCCGATCATATTCCCTTGCAGAAGATCGATACCGGTCTGGAGAAAGGAAAGTTACTGGTTCTCGGCTGGGGCAGTACCTATGGCGCCATAAAAAGTGCCACACTGGAAATGGTGGCGGAGGGATATCCTGTTTCACATGTGCATCTACGTTACATGAGGCCTTTCCCAAAAAACCTGGGAGATATTTTGAAGAATTTCGATCAGGTGCTTATACCCGAAATAAATAATGGACAGCTGATCAAAATAATCCGGGACCAATTTTTTGTGGATGCAAAAGGCTACCATAAGATTATGGGCGTACCTATCACCAAGACTGAAATGGTTATGAAAATGAAGGAAATACTTGAATTGAATAATTGATAGGGGTTCAGGCAGACTTCTCTCCGGCATTTTTTGTTTCTGTTTGCATTCGCAGGCATATCTTTTCGGTATCGGCTGCAGCGTTACTGATAAAAGTTAATTGATCAGCCACCGGTTTGAATAAGGATAATTTTTTTCTTGTGGCGCTTTCTGTGATGCCTTGTTGCAATTCCGACTTTCTTTTGTCGATCAGCCCGTTCAATGTATCGTTCAGCATTCTGATTCCTTCCTTGTGTAGGTTGGGATCATTGTGACCGGGTTTTTGTTGTAGAATGGCAACGCAATTGGCTAATTTTAAACGGATCGCTTCCAATACGGGCGGAAAAAGGTCATCTCCTTTCAGATCCATTAAAGAGGAGGAATAATAAGCTAAAGTGGCAATATGAGAAGTAAGCATATGGCTGGTAACTACAAACTGGTGAAGCCACCGGATATTTTTTTGTTTGCTTTTTGGTTCAGAAAGCACACGGTTAAATGCATCCGACAGGTTAGCCAGGGANNATTTAAATTGGGTAATCGAAATTTTTTCTCCGCAAAGCGCCCCTGTCACATTGTTGAAATATCCGGTATTGTCCTGAATATTTTTAATCATATAGATTGTAATCTGCTCGTTTTCCCATATGGGTATGATGATGCTGTTCGCCAAAAAAGCGATCCCCGATGCGATAGCAGTATCCACTACACGATCTGCCAAAACCGCTTTGAAATCATGGGGATTCAGGAGGTAGAACAAAAGCAGGATGTATGGAGTCAATAGCACGACAAAGACGAGGTAGCGCGTGCGCATAAAGCTATATGCCCCTACCATGAAAACGATCATAAAAACGAAGAGCGCATCTTTTGCTTTTACAAAATATAGGAGCGTTAAACCAATCGCAGCTCCCACAAGAGTGCCTAGCAAACGCTGGTAATTTCTTTTTTTGGTTAGACTATAGGCTGGTTTCAATATTACAATGATGGTCAGCAAAATCCAATAGCTGTGGCCGAAAGGAAAAAATTTGGAAATGATATACCCTGTCAGCGTAGCCACGCTGACCCGGATGGAATACCTGAAAACATTCGATTGCAAAGTAATATTATCCAGGAGCAGGTTGGGATCCATGTCCTGGTGGGTAATGAATTTCTCATAGTCCACAGACCGGTTTGATTCCTTGCTTAGTGCATCGTCATAGGTAGTATACCGGTGGAGTGTATGCAGGCGGTCGCCGATATCTTCAATGATATCAAGAATCTGGCGGAGGCTTATAAACCCTTCAACATTTTCCGCTGTCCTGTTTTCATCCCTGAAACGGATAATATCTTCCTTTAATTTTTTAATAGCTTCGCCCAAGGAAGTGTTTTCTTCAGAAGCCTTTCCGCTTTTTACAGCGATGCCGATGGAATCCAGTTCTTGCACTATGCTGAATAGCAGGCTCCGGTATCGCTGAAGAATATCGGTATTGTCAAAAAAGCTATGTAGTGATTCATAATCCTGCGGAGCGGTCACCACTCTTTCAAAAAGATCAACAATATCCAAAAAAATCATGACGAGGATCCTTCCCGTGGTGGTAGATTCCCTTGTAATATCTCGGCTCTTAAATAGCAACTCGCGGACAAGGTTTTGTTTCTCCTGAACAATGGATTGCTGTTCCCGTAATTGTTGGTAGGTTTTTTCGTAATCAACCTTTTTGTCATAGAAGGCTATTTTTATTAACAGGTAATCGGCCGTCGCCTGTATGGAATCGCCCAATGCCTGTTGTGCCAGTTTATAGGGCCGGAATCCGTAAAGAAGCAGACTCAGGACTGTATACCAAATGCCTCCGCAAAGCACATCCAGGGAATTGAGGAGGACCTGGCCTGCTCCGTACTGATGACCAATACTCAATACCATCATCAGCAAGGCAGATATGCCGATAGCGCCAGCCCTATTGCCATACACGTTGATCATGGAAAACAGGAAGCAGAAAATAAAAATAAATATTCCGAGCACAATGGTTGAATCCACTGCAAAACCTGTAAGAAGAGAAACTATAAAAATGATGACGCAGCAGGCTAACATTCCGTTTCGGCGATGATGGATAGGACCCGCATTATCAGTCGTGCTGACACACATTGCCCCAATTGAAACGATAATACCTGCCGGCAGGTTACCAAAATAATTAAGTACCAGGGCGGGAAGCAATATACCGGTTGTAATCCTTATTCCTTCGCTCAGGTAGTAACCATTTACAAAACTTTTATATTCCTTTATATAATCCATAAAGCTGCATAAAGATAGCGGGCAAAAATCTTTCACAAAAATGGATGACCTAGCCGCTGTATTAAAAAATAATAAGTAAAACAGTCTGTATATTCATATATTGCTCACTCCAAAAATTAACGCATGAAAATAAAATTCGTCCTTTTCAATTTCTGTTTACTGATTGGAAGCTTTCTTGCGAATGCACAGGATCATCCCCTTGTATTTAAGGGAGCTTTGATCTATCCCATTACAGGGCCCGCCATTCCCAATGGTATCCTCGTGCTTGCCAAAGGCAGGATAGTCGCCATTGGCCCTTCGGGAACGGCCATCCCTGCTGATGCCACCCTGGTGGATGTCACCGGTAAAACTATTATGCCTGGGATCGTTGACACGCATTCCCATCTGGGAGGTCCGGAAGGGGGAGATAATTCGGCGGCCCTCAATCCGGAAGTTCGGGTATTGGACGCCGTTGATCCGTCGAGTGATGGATTTCACAAAGCATTATCCGGAGGAATTACAACCATTAACGTAATGCCGGGCTCGGGTCATTTAATGAGCGGGCAAACGATTTATCTAAAAATGAGGGAAGGGAAAAAAATTGAAGATCTCTTGGTTATAAATGAAAAGGGGCTGTATGGCGGAATGAAAATGGCCAATGGAATCAATCCCATGCGGGGCATCTCGGGTTTCCCGGGTACAAGGGCAAAATCGGCCTCCATGGTTCGGGAGCTATTTATCAAGGCCCGTGAATACCAGCAAAAAATAGAAAGAGCGGGTGGGGATTCCTCCAAACTCCCTGAGCGCGACCTGCGCATGGAAGCATTGCGGGAAGTGTTGGAGGGAAAACGCATAGTTCATTTTCATACACATAAGGCCAATGATATTCTCACCGCAATCCGTCTATCGAAGGAATTTGATTTCAGGGTGGTGTTACACCATGTTTCAGAGGCCTGGAAAGTGGCAGATGAAATTGCAAAAGCGAACGTCCCCTGTTCCATTATCAATATTGATGCCCCCGGCGGGAAACTGGAAGCTATGAACTTCTCATTACGAAACGGAGCTTCCCTTGAAAAGGCGGGAGTTTTGTTCGGATTCCATACCGACGACGGCATCACGGATTCCAGATTTTTGTTACGTTCCGCAGCATTGAGCGTCCGGGAGGGGATGAGCAGAAAAGGGGCGATGGAAGCTCTCACGATAAATGGTGCCCGCATGCTGGACCTGGCAACACGAATCGGTTCATTGGAGCCGGGCAAAGATGCGGACTTTCTGGTTTTGAACGGGGATCCGTTCAGCGTCTACACGCATGTGGAACAAACCTGGGTGGAGGGTATCAAGAGATTTGATTATGCCGTTCCTGCTGATAAGGCATTTGCCGTCGGAGGGTACCGGGTATACTCAACCGAAAGAACCGAATTTCATCAGCAGGATGAAGAAGAGAACGACAACAATTAATCACCACACATTGAACAATAATTATGAAAAAAAATGATTTCTACGGTTGGTTTCTCCTGGTCATGTTTTGTAACNNCAATTGCACAGGTTGCCATCAAAGCAGAAACAATCTATACCGTCACCGGCGGCAAATTAATAAACGGGATCCTGCTTTTGAAAGATGGCCGGATCGAAAAATTGGGAACAGATATTAAAATACCCGAAGGCTACAAGATATATATAGCAAAAGCCGTCACGCCGGGCCTCGTGGACGCGAGAAGTGAAGTTGGATTTTCAGGCCCGCTAAATATTTCTGCTGACCAGGACCAATTGGAAAAGTCTTCACCGATGCAACCTGCCCTGCGGGCTATTGATGCTTATAATCCTGATGATAAACTCGTAGAATACCTCCGGAATAACGGAGTCACCACGATTCATACCGGTCATGGCACGGGCGCCCTGATAAGCGGGCAGACCATGGTTGTCAAAACCAAACCGGGTATGATCGATGCAGTGACCCTGCAACCTTTAGCCATGGTGGCTATGACCATTGGGCCGGCAGTGAGGAGTAACTTTATATCTCCAGGTACCAAGTCAAAAGAAATTTCGATGTTGCGCACAGAGTTGCTGAAAACCCAGGAATATGTGAAAAGGCTGCAGGACAAGGACCTGTCCAAGCGACCTGCCATGGATCTGGATCTGGAAATGCTCGCCCGGCTTTTAAAAGGAGAGGTCAAGGGAATCGTGGAAGCAAATAAGGTCACTGATATTTTTTCTGCCCTTCGTTTAGCGAAGGAATTTGGGTTTAAGCTGGTGCTGGAAGGTGTTGCAGAAGCCTACCGTATGACGGATGAAATTAAATCCTCAGGTGCCGAAGTAATCGTCCATCCAACGATGGCGGGTCCCGACGGCGATATGGCCAATATGACAATGGAAAATGCGGCCCTTCTAACCAAAGCGGGAATAAGCGTTTCGATCGAAAGCGGCTATGAAGCCTATGTGCCCAAAACAAGGGTCGTCCTTTTTGAAGCCGCTGCAGCGGTGGGGCGTGGAAGTCTGCCTTATGAAGAAGCGCTCAGGGCAATTACTATTAATCCCGCAAGGTTATTGGGATTGGAGAAGCGAATAGGCTCGCTTGAGAAAGGAAAAGATGCGGATATGGTATTGTATGACGGGGATCCCTTTGAATACACCACCAAAGTTTGTAAAGTCTTTATTGATGGGCAATTGGTTGTCGATAATTGTCAATAATTCCGTTTTTTTTGAAATATTTGCACAGGTCTTTTAGCCCACAGATCGTACACTTCGGGCTTCTGGCTATACAAACATAACGGCCGTGCAATATGAGCCAGTGATGAGCTTTATGAATGAGTGGCTCGGGTATAAAGCGGATCAGCTGTTTTTCAGCTGCCAAAGGGGTCTTTGCATTCAGGGTCAAACCAATTCTGGCCGAAACCCGGAATACATGTGTATCAACTGCCATATTGGGTTGCTTGTCAATCACAGAAGTAATGACGTTGGCTGTTTTTCTCCCGACACCGGGCAATTGCATCAATTCATCCACTTTCAATGGCACTTCACCGTGGAATTTTTCCATCAGTATCCGGGCCATCGCAATCAGGTGCCTGGTCTTATTATTGGGATAAGAAATGCTTTTAATTAAGTGTAATAAATCATCAAAACCCGCCCGGGATAAAGATTGGGTGTCTGGATATTTTTCAAATATGGCTGGTGTGGTAAGATTAACCCGCTTGTCAGTGCATTGGGCGGATAATATAACCGAGACAAGTAATTCGTAGGGATTGGTATACAGCAACTCCGTTTCGGCAATGGGTTGGTGTTCCTGAAAGTAGTCTAACACGGCCTTAAAACGTTCCCTCCTGGTCATTTGAAACTGTTCAATGACCACGAATTTACGGGAATCGATATTGCCAAGCGAATTCAGGGATGCTGAACAGATTCAACAGCAGTCTCCCGTGCATATTTCAGCACCTTCAGAATAATTTCCATGCGCGGTGCAACGATAACCTTGTCCAGTTCGTCAACAGAAGATTGCATAACCTGCAATTTTTCCCGAAGCGTCCAGTCTTCGTTTAACGCTGTGCTGATAGCAGCCGTTAATTCAGGGGAAGACTCTTTATACAAATACAGTAAAAGATCCTCCGGTGTAGAGAGTGTCATAGGCAAAACCATTTAATGTCCTAATTTTCCGAAGCAGTAAAAAAATGAAACGTCCGAATAAAAAACGGGATTTGGGTATTCTTATTGTTTTATGATAAAATAAAAGATACCTGGCTTGTATATGGTATAAGAGGCAAGAAATCAACAACTATAGGCCGAACAGCCTATTTCTCCCGGATAATAAAAACGTCTTCATTATCCCTTTTCATTAGGTACTTTTCACGGGCATATTTTTCAATGAGACCTGGATTGGTCTTCAGTTTATCCAGTTCTGACCGGGTTCCAGCGATCTGTTCCTGGTAGTATTTTTTGCTTTGCTCAAGCTTTTTCAGTTCTTCCGTATGCCTGAAATGGGTGGTAATAAAGTCCCTGTCATCAAAGAAGAGCATCCAGATGCAGAAGCCAATCGCCGTCAGGACATACTTGTTTTTCAGCCAGGAAGGGATATGTGTCAGGAATTGCATCGGTGGTAGTCGAACCAATTATTTGCCAAATTTAATCTTTCCTTTGGGATATAAGCCATTTCCACCCAGGATTTCTTCAATTCTCAGCAACTGGTTATATTTTGCGATCCGGTCCGTACGGCTGGCGGAGCCTGTCTTTATCTGCCCGCAATTCAATGCCACTGCCAGGTCTGCAATCGTGGTATCTTCAGTTTCCCCGCTGCGGTGGCTCATTATGGTGTTATAACCGTTATGCTGGGCCATCGTAACGGCGTTGATGGTTTCGGTGATGGTGCCGATCTGGTTGACCTTTACCAGCAGGGCGTTGGCGACCCCGGTTTCAATTCCCTTCTGTAACCTTTCTGTATTTGTTACGAAAAGGTCATCCCCGACCAGCTGGATTTTCTTTCCCAGCGTATCCGTCAATAATTTCCAGCCTTTCCAATCGTCTTCGGCCATCCCATCCTCAATGGAAACAATAGGATAGTTTTTTACCCAGCTGGCCCAGAAGTCCACCATTTTTTCACAACTGAGCTTCTTGCCGTCGGATTTGTGAAAATGATATACTTTTTTAGCACTATCAAACATCTCGCTCACTGCGGGATCCAAAGCTATAGCGACCTGGGTGCCCGCCTTAAAACCAGCAGCGGTAATGGCTGTCATGACCGTATCAATGGCTTCTTCATTACTTTGTATATCCGGTGCAAACCCTCCCTCATCCCCCACATTGGTCGAATAACCCTTTTTCTTCAGCACAGATTTCAGGGTATGAAAGATTTCCACCCCCCAGCGCAGACCCTCTTTAAAGGAAGGAGCACCCACCGGCATAACCATAAATTCCTGAAAATCAATTTTATTATCAGCATGGGCGCCCCCGTTTAGGATATTCATCATCGGTATGGGTAGCGTTTTGGCGTTTGTACCGCCGATGTACCGGAACAGGGGCAGACCAGTTTCCTGGGAGGCAGCCTTTGCCGCAGCCATGCTGACGGCCAGCAGGGCATTGGCACCTAATTTGGATTTATTCGGGGTCCCGTCCAGGGAAATCATTAACTGATCCAGGCCGGCCTGGTCGGCGACTTCCCAGCCTAAAACCTTTTCCGCTATGATATTATTGACATTGGCAACAGCTTTCAATACCCCCTTTCCCTGGTAGATCTTTTTATCCCCATCCCGCAGCTCCACGGCTTCGTGGACACCGGTGCTCGCCCCACTGGGAACGGCCGCTCTTCCCAGGACCCCTTCGTCAGTTACGATATCAACTTCAACCGTCGGGTTGCCACGGCTGTCTAGAATTTGTCTTGCATGTATTTCTGCTATATAACTCATGATTATTGGGATGTTTGTAGGTTTATCCTGGGATGTCCGACTTGGTCAGCCTTCTGAAAACCTCTTCCAGGCTCCGGCTTTCATTTTGCAAAGAAACAATATTCAGGTTATGCTGCAAAGTCAGTTCCATCAATTGTTTTTTAACCTCTTCGGTTTTTTCACTTTGCAGTTCCCACTGATAGGCAGTTATTTTTATAACAGTGTCTACTCCATGGAGGTTTTCCAGCCACCCGGTTTCAATGGCTTCTTTAAACGTGACCTGAATGGTATGATTGGTCTGTTCGTTGCGCAGACTGCTTAGTTTGCTATCAATGACCAACCTGCCCTTATCGATAATAAGCACCCGGTCACAAATTGCTTCCACTTCCTGCAGGATATGGGAGGAAAACAAAACGGTCTTGTGGCCGCCTAATTTTTTGATCACATCCCTGATCTCCAGGATCTGGTTTGGATCCAGGCCTGTTGTGGGTTCATCCAGAACGAGGACTTCAGGGTCATGTATAAGCGAAGCCGCCAGGCCCACTCTTTGTTTAAAACCTTTTGACAGTTGCCCGATCTTTTTGCGGCTTTCTGTTTCCAACCCGACCATACTTGTTACTTCAGAAATCTTTTGCTTTTTGCTTTTGATCCCGTGCAGGTCTGCTACAAAATCCAGGTATTCCTTTACGTACATATCATAATACAGGGGATTGCCCTCCGGTAAATAACCAATTTTCTTTTTGATTTCCAGGGGATGGTCTTTCACGGAAACCCGGCAAACAAATGCCTCCCCTTTATCGGGTTGCAGATAGCCCGTGATGATTTTCATGGTGGTGGATTTGCCGGCGCCATTCGGACCGAGAAATCCAACAATTTCAGCGTTGGCCACTGTAAATGTAATGCCGTCTATCGCTTTCTGTTCCCCGTAAATTTTAGTAAGGTTTCTTACTTCAATGGACATGTCGCTGTTTTACGGTGCGAAAGTAGCTAATCTGGCCTTAAATATCATATTCCCCTTTTAGCGCATAGTAACCGAAAATTACCAGACCAAGGGCAATGGGAATAAATACTCCGATAAAAACTCCCCATTGGATAATGGTTTCTGTCACGGGTTTTTTGGCAATTTCTTCCGAGGCGGTTTTAACCAGATAAAAGATTGCAACCGGGCTAACCAGCATCCAAAAAACCCCGAGTACCTTCCTAAGCTTATTCATAGATCAACTATTTTTTGATGGTTTTGTAAATTCTTGTTTCGAATCAAGGTGCGGTATATAAAGGGCGCCTATGATCATGCAGGCCGAGGCTATAAGGATGGGATACATAAGCCCCACTAATTTGTCAGCTGTGTAAATAGTCGTTAGCAAGGTGGCAATAAACGGAGTCAGCCCTCCGAATACACCGTTGCCGATATGATAGGGCAGGGACATGGAAGTATAACGGATCTTCGTTGGAAACAATTCGACCAGGAAAGCGGCAATGGGGCCATAGACCATCGTCACATAAAAAATCATAACAAAAACAATCCAGACCATTTTCCAATAACCGCTGTTGCCAAGTGTCTTTGAAATTTTTATTTCCGGTTTAACCGTTGTTTTCTCTTTTAAAAAGTAAGCGGTATCCTTCTTGGTTTCCCTGATCGTCATTCCGTCATTGAAATAAGAAAGGGTAACGGAAGTTCTAAGGAAATTTCCGGTTTTTCCAAGGGGGATCAAAGTGGTTTTTACTTCTTTTTTTTCTGTCTGTTCAATTTTATTCTTAGAATCGGCTGTATCCAACAGCCGGGCGAATAAATACCGGTAGGAAACGACAGCCAGCAGCATGCCTGCGATCATAATCCATTTGCGACCCAGTTTATCGCTCCATCCCCCGAACACAATAAAAAAAGGAGTGGCGAATAAAATGGCCCAGATCAGAATGGTCCTGGATTGGTCAAAATCAATTTTGCAGACATTCTCAATAAAGGATTGAGCATAGAACTGGCCCGTGTACCANNCATTCTTAGCCTGATGTAAATGGAAACGACCACCAGGATAATAGAGACCAGGAAGGGAATTCTCCAACCCCATTCATTAAATTTTGCAATGGATTTTGACTGGTCGTCGTCCAATACATGACGGGTCAGCAGGATTACCCCCAGCGAAACAAACAAACCCAGGGTTGCCGTAGTCTGTATCCAGGAAGTTTAATAGCCTCTCCTGTTGACCGGTGAATGTTCGGCGACATAGGTTGCAGCGCCGCCATACTCCCCGCCAAGGGCGAGTCCCTGCAACAAACGCAATAACAAAACGATCAGGGGAGCCGCAAATCCTATGCTGTCGTAATTGGGGACCAGGCCGATCGCAAAGGTTGACCCTCCCATAAGGATAAGCGTTAGTAAAAAAGTATGTTTCCTTCCGATGAGGTCTCCCAGGCGGCCAAAGAAAAGGGCGCCGAAAGGACGGACGATAAAACCCGCTGCAAAAGTGGCCAATACGGAAAGCAGGGCTGCCGATGGATTGCCCTTTGGAAAAAACTGGCTCGCGATTACGGTTGCGAGGCTGCCAAATATATAGAAGTCATACCATTCTATCAGCGTTCCCAGGGAAGAAGCGGTAATGACCTTCCAGATTCCTTTCGTTGAAGACATACTATCAATTTTTAACTGCTACGGCTATTTTAGAGTCTGCAGTCCCATAATACAAGAACCATTTATTATTAAAATGCGCGAGCCCTTCCACGAAACAAACCTGGTTCACCTGTCCGGAGGTCTCATAAGGTCTATCCGGTTTGATAAAATAGCTGTCCATTCTTTTCAGAATTTTTGTCGGATCATTTTTGTCCAGCAACACCTGGCCTGCGGCATAAACACCTTCAGCCAAGGTCGTATCCCCGAAGGCGTGATTGTTCCGGCTGTTGTAGATCAGTAAAATCCCTTTTGGGGTAAGCATAGCCGTTGGACCCGATTCCACAAGGTCACTGTCAAATCTCCCGTTCCGTGTGGGAATAACGATTTTCAGGTGCGGCAGCAAGGCTGCCTGACCGCGCAACGCCACCGGAGGCTTTTCGCCCGGTGCCATTTCCACGGGATTCCAATTAAGCAGATCATCAGAAACGGCCACCCAGATATTCNNCCTTCGCATCCTCCAGCGGCGACCAATGAATCAGGTCCGTTGAAGTCGCCAGGTGTATGTGAATCTCTCCCCAATACATCCAGTATTTACCCTTAATTTTTGTTGCAACCACCTTTCCATTTGCATAGGTCGAAACAACGGAGCCTGACTTCGACCAGCTGTTCCGGTATTTGCCCTCCAAGGCATGCGCGAAAGCGGGTCCATGCTTTATCCAGCTTCTTAGGTCTGTTGAGGTCGCTACCATCAGTCTTGCAGTATTTCCGTCAAAGGCAGTATAAGTCATATAATAATTACCTTTATCATCCTCGGTAATCCTGGGGTCTTCACATCCGCCTTCCCATTCATATTTCTTTTGGGCATCGTTATCGGGATACAAGACTGGATCCGGACTACGGATAAATCTCAAACCATCGGAGCTTTCCGCCAGTCCGATCCGGGAAGTCCCGTCCGGCTTACCTACTTTATCCTCGGCACGGTAGAGCATGAATACTTTTCCATCCCTGACTACAATCGCAGGATTGAAAACATCTTTTTCTTCCCAGGCAATCCGTTTTTTTCTGACCGGACAAAAAAATTCTGCGGGACCCGGCTGAAGAATGGGGTTGAGNNCATCTTCATAAACGGAAGCAGGGCCCAGTCGCTGTCCGGAAATGTTTGCGCGGGTAAAGCTGCTGAATTTTCAGCAGCGCTGTTATTGTCATGACAGGAAAGGATATAGATGCATATTGCAGCCCCCAGTAAACAAGGCAATCGTTTCATGCATTTAAATTATGAAAAAAAACTCATGGCCATTCTGATTAAATTTTAAATTTACCGTTCCAATTAATTATATGAGTTATCCTTACCAGATCAGATCTTTTGATCAGTACCAGTCAGCCTATAAAAAAAGCGTGGAAGATCCGGAAGGGTTCTGGTCAGATATAGCAGAGCATTTTCAGTGGCGGCGCAAATGGGACAAAACCCTGAAGTGGAATTTTACCGATCCGGATATAAAATGGTTTGCGGGCGGGAAATTAAATATTACCGAAAACTGCCTTGACAGGCATCTTGCTGAAAGGGCAGACCAGCCTGCCATTCTATGGGAACCCAACGATCCTTCAGAGGCAACCCGTATGCTGACATTTGAGGAACTGCATTTCAGGGTCTGCCAGTTTGCAAATGTCTTAAAAAACAAGGGGGTGAAAAAGGGGGACCGGGTCTGTATCTATATGCCGATGGTCCCGGAACTGGCCATCGCTTTACTGGCCTGTGCAAGGATTGGTGCCATTCATTCGGTGGTCTTCGGCGGCTTNNCCTTACGGCTGATGGTGGATTCCGGGGAAACAAGGAGATTCCACTGAAGTCAGTCATCGACGATGCACTGACCAGCTGCCCCAGTGTAAAAAATGTCATTGTTCTTTCACGCACACACATGGCTGTTAGTATGATCGGAGGCAGGGATAGCTGGTGGGAAGATGAAGTCAGTAAGGTCGAGGCACAGGGTAACCCTGACTGTCCGGCAGAGATCATGGATGCAGAGGACATGCTTTTTATACTCTACACTTCAGGTTCGACTGGAAAACCAAAAGGAGTGGTACATACCTGCGGAGGGTATATGGTATTTACGAATTACACTTTCGTAAATGTATTCCAATATAAAAGCGCTGATATCTTTTTTTGCACGGCCGATATAGGCTGGATTACCGGCCACAGTTATATTGTCTACGGACCCCTAAGTGCCGGGGCCACCAGCCTGATGTTTGAAGGCATCCCCACCTGGCCGGATGCGGGGAGATTCTGGGAGATCGTAGACAAGTTTCAGGTAAATATCATTTACACGGCACCCACCGCAATAAGAAGCCTGATGGGCTTTGGCCTGGATTTTTTAAAAGGCAAGAACCTGGGTTCGCTGAAAGTATTGGGAACGGTGGGAGAACCCATTAACGAGGAAGCCTGGCATTGGTACCACGAAAATATCGGGAAGGGTAAATGCCCAATCGTGGATACCTGGTGGCAAACAGAAACGGGCGGAATTTTAATCTCCAATATCGCGGGCATCACTCCGGAAAAACCTACCTATGCTACCCTTCCTTTGCCGGGCATCCAACCCGTTTTACTGGATGAAAAAGGAAACGTTGTTGAAGGGGCAGGATCGGGCAATCTTTGCATCCGGTTTCCATGGCCATCCATAATCCGTACCACTTACGGCGATCATAGCCGCTGCAGGCAAAATTATTTTGCAGCCTATGAAAATCTATACTTTACCGGTGACGGCGCCCTGCGCGACAAAGAAGGCAATTACCGGATAACCGGAAGGGTGGATGATGTATTGAATGTGAGTGGTCACCGGATTGGAACGGCTGAAGTCGAAAATGCCATCAACATGCATTCGGGAGTTGTGGAAAGTGCCGTGGTCGGATACCCCCATGATATCAAAGGTCAGGGCATCTATGCTTTTGTTATTTTTAATGGCAGCCATGGGGATGAGGACCTAAGCCGCAAGGATATTGCGCAGACAGTGGCGCGCATCATCGGACCCATCGCCAAGCCTGATAAGATTCAATTCGTTGCCGGGCTGCCCAAAACCCGGAGCGGGAAGATCATGCGAAGAATATTAAGGAAAATTGCGGAAGGGGAGACCGGTAATTTGGGAGATACGACAACCCTGCTGGATCCTTCCCTCGTCGAACAGATTAAAAACGGAAAGTTGTAAAAGAAAAATCCCACAGCTGACTGATGGGATTTTCATTAGGAACATTGGTTGTTTTTCAGGGATATTTAAGATTTGTATGGTATGGCAAGGGGCGTTGGATTTCTTGGGTTCCAGCGAAACCAAGCTTTCTGTTAAAAACTTTTTTTAGATCTTATCCAAATCATTTTACTATCGTCACCTGTGTTCCAACCGGTACGATATCATATAGTTCATCCACGTCTTCGTTTTTTAGGGCGATGCAGCCATTGGTCCAGTTCTGGTAAAGATCTACCACATGGTCATCATGTGGCCATGTTCCGTGAATGGCAATTCCTCCTCCGATCTTTGCATTTTTTGGAATCAGTCCCTTTACTCTACGCTCGTTGAATTTCTCATAGTCATTAGCTGTGGGAAAATCGATCATCATCATCTTATTCCACTTTTCATGAGGTTTTTTTGCGGCGATATGGTAAACTCCTTCAGGAGTTTTACGATCCCCTTCCATCATTTTGTCATCAAGGGATTTACTCCCAAAAACTACCGGATAGGTGGCATACCAGCCATCCTTATCATAAAGCTTTAGTTCATAATCTGATTTCACGATGACGATATTTACGTCCCCGTCCAAATGGCGATTAAAGATATTTTTTCTGGCCAACCTTCCATTTGTGTCGCGGAAAGCAAACAGGCTTACCGCTAAAAGGCTTAAAAGAAGAAGCTTTTTTTTGCGCATACCAACCCCTTGTTTTTGCTCCTATTAAAACGCCCGGGGCCCAGGAATATTTTCGATGTGAACAAGTTTTAACAAATTGACAGGCACGTGAATAAGACGGCTGTCCCAGGGACTGGGGCAATCCCGAAAAACCGTTTTTCCCGGGTTGTCAGGGATATACCTAACAATCAGTACTTTTCGATGGTCGGAATGGGAAACCGGATTCCTGCCGTATACGGAATCTGGTCCAGGCCCTTTTTAAACATGCTCTGGGTTGCAAGGGATCCGTATAATCTCACTGGTCCCAATTGTATTTCCCCGAGCCATGAAATTTTCCAGGGTTGCAGGTCAAAATTATCATGTGTTTTTGTTTTACCTGTTTGACTGCTGATCAATTTTTGTCTAGATGAATAAAGATAACCGGCGCTGACACCCACACTAATCCCAAAGCCATCACTCCGCCGGGGTGTAAAATTAAAATTCAGCAGAATGGGAACGGTAATATAATCGGCTGCCAGTTTGTTTTTCCGGTAATTCATGGGGGACATCACAATTTCAGTAGGATTTTTCAGGTATTTAATGTTTTCCGTATATCTGTAATTATTCAATTCAAGACCCAGACCATATTCTAAATTTACCACATGCTTGATTGCATTGAGGCGCTGCATAAAAAACCAAATGTTGACATCCACCGATTTGATATTACGTAAATTGAACCATTCACCGGTAGCTCCGGGGGCAAATTGCTGGGCGGCAAAAGACGAATAATTGGTTTTATCATTAAAGTTGGCAAATCCCAGATCAAATTCAAACCAGCTTGTAATCAGATTGGCCGGTTTGTGATCGTGACGGCGGTGGATTTGCACTTCTGTTCCGTCTCCGGTGCGTTCATTTCCATTCTTAACTATGATCATTGACCCTACATGGATTGTATCTCCTGAGTTGGTCACGCTACTTTTTGCGGTTGTATCATTTTGAGCCAGGCTAGTCAGGGCCACACACACTCCTGCCACTAATAGGAATTGTTTTTTCATTTTTTAGTTTTATTAAACTTTTTAGAGAAACGTGAGGCCAAAAAATCTTTTATTTTTTGGTGGTTCACTTAAATGCGATTTGGTAATTTCCAATCCGGAGTCCACGTTTTTTGTTCCCGGGATCAGCACTGATGGTTTTATCCAGGACNNTTTCTAAATAACCCGCGCATCCTGTTTTTTTTCCCGGAAGTGGTGTTTATAAAAATGCCATCTTCACCATCCGGAGAATTTTCGGTATAATCCTGGAACCCTTTCCGGACGCCGGGATTTTCTGTTGCGGCTACCAGATCGCCAGCAGGGAGTTTTGGTTTTAATTCAAGGGCATTGGTTTTGGCGNNCCCTTGTATTTTCCTGAATTTTTACCTGGAAAAGCGGATTCTGGCGGACATAATTATTTTTTCCGTTTTCCTTTTTGCGGCTTTGCAACCGGGCGAAGTGATTATTTTTATCCAGTTTCACTTGTTTTTCAATTTTGTTTCCCTTCCGTGTCTTCTCATCCGTCCTTGCTGTCTGATACAACGAATCAACAGGAGGGGGGGTTACAGAAGGGGGTTGTTTTTTCTCCTTATTTTCATTTACCGGCTTCCCAACATTCCGCGAAATACCAACAGCCGGGTTTTTACCAGGTTTTGGACGCTCCAGTAAAAAATATCCTGCAACAAACAACAGGAGAGCGGCTGCGGTCAGCTTTGGCCATTGAAGCACAACAAATCTTCTGGGCTCTTCTTTTTTAAAGAGGATTTCTTTTCCATTAAATACCACGGAAAGATCCGGATCCAGCCGGGTCTGTTGTAAAATCAGCAAATCCTTTTTCATGGATGGATCCATCGCCGTCATTTTTTCCACAGATTTTCTGCCAGCTTCATCCAGTTCCAGATCTACATAAAGTTAAAAAAGCTCTTCGGGATTTCCTGCAGGGCTGACTAAATTTTCTGTTGCCCGTTTCAGCAATCCATTTTTATCTTCAAAAAACAAAGAGGTTTCGGGCTGGATCTTGGATGCCTGCAACAGATTCAGTTCTTCCCTGAGGTCAGTATTTTCGAGGATGAATGCTTCGACCTCCACTCTCTCCCCGTCTGTCAATTCATTGTCGACATAAAGGAGGAAAAATTCTTCGTAATTATTTCTGTCAAGATGCATAGTCATTCATTCTTTATAAAACATTTTCAGAGCTCACCAGATAATTCCTCAGTTGCAGCCTTGCCCTGTGGAGATAGACTTTAACCTGGCTTTCGTTCAATCCGGTAATCTGCCCTATCTCTTCATAGCTATAGCCTTCGTAATCCTTGAGCATGACAAGCGAACGCTGGATTTCATTCAATCTTGCCAAAGCTTCTTCGAGGATCTTCTTTAAGTGACGAACCGGACGCTCGGTTACCCTTGTCCCTTCTCCAAAATCATCCTTTAGCTGGATCCGCTTTATTTTTCTTAAGTGGTCAATCATCTGATGATAGGCTATCGTAAAAAGGTAGGACTTGCCTTTTCCCGGCTCTACTCCCTTGCGGCTGACCCACAATTTTTCAAAGGCTGACTGGACAATATCCCTGGAATCCTCCTCATGCCTAAGATTTTTCAGGATAAAGCGGTATACATTATCAGCAAAGCTGACCACGCATTCATTATATTCGGTCTCGGTCATAAGCAATTACAAACTTGTGAAATTATATCTCCTTTCCCTGGTATAGTAATACGGTTAGGAAGGTCGAAATGTTACCCCAAACCAATTTTTTACCAAAAATCACCCTAAAAGGTTCCTGGAAAAGGATTCTGAGATAATGGATTCAGCNNTTGAATTTGTCCAGATTTGCTGTTTTTGTCATCCGAACCGGAGGAATTTGGCTGGATGGCTGCCGGGTTACCGGAAAAAATTAATAAGAGGACGGTGGCCAGCACCGCCAGAAGAAGTAAACTGATAAAGACCCTGGGCTTCATAAGAAATATTTTCTGTTTATTGGACGGAAATTTTGAAATTAGGTTACAGACAGCATTGAATTTTTGAATTGCCTGCCGGTTGATACCTTTGTCCCCTCAAAAGTTATTTCCATGAATAAGAACTTTATTAAAAGGATCAGTACGGAACTCGAAGAGATAAAATCCTCAGGGCTTTTTAAAACAGAACGGATCCTATCAAGCGAGCAGGGTGCTGAAATAACGGTAAATGGGAAAACCGTTTTGAATTTTTGCGCTAATAATTACCTGGGGTTGTCTTCGCATCCCAAAGTCATAGAAGCAGCTCATAAAGCCATAGATTCAAGAGGATACGGGCTAAGCAGCGTGCGTTTTATTTGCGGAACCCAGGATATTCACAAGGAACTCGAAAAAAAATTATCTCTTTTTTTAGGCACGGAAGATACCTATTTATACGCCGCTGCATTTGATGCAAACGGGGGTGTTTTTGAACCTCTGTTCGGCGAACCCGATGCCATCATCTCCGATGAATTGAACCATGCATCCATTATTGACGGGGTGAGGCTCTGCAAAGCCAGGCGCTTTCGATATAAACACAACAATATGGAAGACCTTGAGCAGCAGCTTAAAGCATCGGGGGATTCCAGGAACAGGGTGGTGGTCACAGACGGATCATTTAGTATGGACGGCACGATTGCACAACTTGACAAAATTTGCGGACTTGCTGACAAATACGACGCGCTCGTCATGATCGATGAATGCCATTCATCAGGTTTTTTGGGAAAAACGGGCCGCGGTACCCATGAATACCGGGGGGTGGTGGGAAGAATTGATATCATCACGGGCACCCTGGGCAAGGCTTTGGGTGGTGCCAGTGGCGGGTTCACAAGCGGGAAC
>PLCH01000553.1 GCA_003135585.1 Chitinophagaceae bacterium | reverse complement strand
CCTTCACATATTGAATTGCCAATTATTAAATAAATATTCAAACTTATAATGCTTTCTCCCGGCAGTTAATTTTGACCAGGACTTTACCAAAAATTATTTCTCCCAAATCAAAAAATTCTGCATGGTTACATCATTATCGCAACCATATCCAATTTTTTTTATGTAGCACCCGCTTTAGACAAAATCTTCTTACTGCTTCGTTTAGGGGCATTTTCGTATTTTGCACCCTTGTTTTAATTCCCTTATGCAAAAAAAGGAACTTCTGAGAGAACAGGCGCTTGAATATCATTCCAAAGGTAGACCTGGAAAGATTGAAGTCGTGCCTACAAAAGAAGCCAAAACCCAACGGGATCTTTCTCTGGCCTATTCGCCGGGTGTGGCAGAGCCCTGTAAAGAGATATACAAGAATGTAGAAGAAGTCTATAAGTATACGGCAAAGGGTAACCTGGTGGCCGTTATCAGCAATGGGACTGCAGTACTGGGCCTGGGCGATATCGGTCCGGAAGCATCCAAGCCAGTGATGGAAGGCAAGGGCGTATTGTTTAAAATATTTGCTGACATCGATGTCTTTGACATCGAGATCAATGAAAAAGATCCTGCAAAATTTGTTCAGATTGTAAAGGCCCTGGAACCAACCTTTGGAGGCATAAACCTGGAAGACATCAAAGCGCCNNGAATGCTTTTATATTGAAAAAGAATTGAGGGAACTCCTGAAGATCCCTATTATGCATGACGACCAGCACGGGACCGCTATCATCAGCAGCGCAGCCTTAATAAATGCCCTGGAACTGCAAAAGAAGAAGATTGAACGTGTCCGGTTTGTAATCAATGGAGCAGGCGCTGCTGCAATGGCCTGTACAAAATTATATACTGCTTTGGGAGCAAAACCGGAGAATTTTATTTTATTTGATAAGGACGGGGTATTGCACGAAGGAAGGACAGACCTTGACGCTGACAAATTAATATTTGCAGTTAAGAAAGATGACTGGACCCTGGAAAAAGCCATGAAAGACGCCGATGTGTTCATTGGCCTTAGCGTGGGTAATGTGGTTACAAAGGAAATGATAAAGAGCATGGCAAGAAAACCCATCGTTTTTGCCATGGCTAATCCCGATCCGGAAATTAGTTATGAAGCGGCTACTGCGGTCCGTGATGATATTATTATGGCAACCGGGCGCAGTGATTTCGCCAACCAGGTAAATAATGTACTAGGATTCCCTTTTATCTTCCGGGGAGCCCTTGACGTTCGGGCAACCCAAATTAATGAAGCAATGAAGCTGGCTGCCGTTAAAGCCCTTGCAGAACTGGCTAAAAGCCCTGTTCCTGATATTGTAAACATGGCCTATAATGAAAAAAATATTTCTTTTGGCCCGCAATACATCATTCCCAAACCTCTTGACCCCCGTCTACTCTCCACTGTGGCTCCTGCCGTGGCCCGGGCGGCCATCGAGAGCGGGGTCGCGCAAAACCATATTGAAAATTGGGAATCCTATGGCATCGAACTGAATAAGCGCCTGGGACTGGACAATCAGCTGATCCGTGTCCTTGGGAACAAAGCCCGCAGGGATCCAAGGAGACTGGTATTTGCGGAAGCAGATAATCTGAAAATATTGAAGGTCGCACAGATTGTATATGATGAGGGGGTTGCCTATCCTATTTTATTAGGAGATGAAAAAAAGATCCGGCTCATTGCGGCTCTCAATCATATTGATATTGATGAATTGCCGATCATTGACCCCCGCAGCGACGAATCCGAAGAAAAGAGAAAGACCTTTAGTGCGTTATTTTTTAATAAACGCCAACGAAGGGGCCTTAACAAATATGATTCTTATAAAATCATGCGTGACCGGAATTATTTTGGATGCATGATGGTTGAGACAGGTGAAGCCGATGCGATGATATCGGGACTCACCAAAAACTATCCTGATACGATCCGTCCGGCAATTCAGACAATTGGAACGGAAGAAGGGGTAAAGAAAATTGCGGGAATGTATTTGCTCCTTACAAAAAAAGGTCCTTTATTCCTGGCGGATACTACTGTAAATTTTAACCCGACTGCAGAGGAGCTTGCAGACATCACCCTGCTGGTTGCCAAAGAGGTTCAGAATTTCAGCCTGATACCCCGCGTAGCCTTGCTGAGTTATTCAAATTTCGGAACAAGCAATTCACCGGAAGCCAGGTTGGTGGCCGAAGCAAGGAAAATAGTGAAACAANNATGATTGTTGACGGAGAGATGCAGGCCAGCCTTGCCTTCAGCAATGATATCCTAAAGGAAAATTATCCCTTTAGTGAACTGGTCGATCAGGAAGTGAATACTTTGATCTTCCCTAATCTTGCTGCTGGTAATATTGCCTATAATCTGCTAAAGGAAGTTGGAGGTGCGGATGCGATCGGGCCAATATTACTGGGCTTGAAAAAACCTGTTCATGTTTTGCAATTGGGTAGTTCTGTTCGCAGTATTTACAATATGGCGCTGGTGGCAGTCATTGATGCACAAACCAAATGCAAAAATTCTACTGAAGAGAGCCTAAAAAAATCATCCTTGTGGAGAAGATTAAAAAAATAGGAGTATTTTCAGACCTTTAACATTCCTCTGACCCATGACAATATTTACTGAATTTGGCCGCTTTTTACTGATGTTGAAAGGAATGGTTTCCAAGCCGGAAAACGGAAAAATGTATTGGAAGGAATTCATGCATCAATGTTCGGAAATCGGCATCGGTTCACTGGGGATTGTCGTAATCATTTCTATATTCATGGGTGCGGTATCCACCCTTCAAACAGCTTACCAGCTCGTCAGTCCATTTATTCCACTATCCACCATCGCACAGGTAGTAAGGGACACCGTGATCTTGGAATTTGCCCCTACCCTTGTATGCATTGTGCTGGCAGGAGTAGTTGGGAGTAAAATTGCAAGTGAACTGGGTAACATGAGAGTGAGTGAGCAGATTGACGCCCTGGAGATCATGGGTATCAATACAAAAACCTACCTTATTTTACCCNNTTTCCTGCCCTGGTAATTATTTCTGCAGTGCTGGGTATCTGGGGCGGAAGATTTGCCGGTGTGGTGGCGGGAATTCTTTCTTCAGCTGCATTTGACAAGGGATTGCACTATAATTTTCAGCCCTACAATGTTTTCTTTGCTATGGCAAAGGCCTACACATTCGCCTTTATCATATCGAGCATACCGGCTTATTACGGTTATTATGTCAAAGGAGGCGCGCTTGAGATAGGGCGGGCCAGTACAAAATCGGTGGTGGTAAGTTGTGTGCTGGTATTGTTCGCCGATTATTTGCTTGCCGCATTGTTGTTGCCCTGATCAGCCCATCCAGGTAAAATGCCTGAACGGTTGGAGGACAATCAATAACCCCGGGCCGCCATAAAAAAAATGATTGAAGTAAAAAATATAAAGAAAGGATTTGGCGACAAGATAGTCATCGATNNTCCGGTAAGTGTAATCTTATAATTGGGACCAGTGGCAGTGGAAAAACAGTGTTTATGAAATGCCTGGTCGGCTTATTTGAACCTGACAGCGGTGAAATTCTGTACAACGGCCAGAATTTTCTCAAAATGAATATGGAAGAACGGAGGGAACTCAGGCAGCAAATCGGGATGCTTTTCCAGGGTTCGGCGCTCTTTGACAGCATGAACGTGGAACACAATGTCATGTTTCCGCTGGATATGTTTACCACCAAGACCTATTCGGAAAAACTTAAACGGGTAAATGAAGTCCTGGAGAGGGTGAACCTTNNCCTTCAGGGTGTAAACAAAAAATTTCCGGCCGAGATTTCAGGAGGCATGAAAAAAAGAGTGGGCATCGCAAGGGCCATAGTTCTTAATCCCAAATATTTATTTTGTGATGAACCCAATTCGGGTTTAGATCCGCAAACCTCCCTTTTAATCGACAGGCTTATTAAGGAAATTACCAGAGAATACAATATCACTACCGTTGTAAACACACACGATATGAACAGTGTGATGGAAACAGGGGATCATATTATTTATATGTACCAGGGTTTAAAAGAATGGGAAGGAACCAATAAAGAAATTATTTTCAGTAAAAATGAAAGATTGAATGAATTTATTTTTGCCTCCGAATTCCTAAAAGACGCCAAGGACATGCGAATGCTGGAACTGACGGGTAAGATAGACCTTAACCGAACTGCTGATGAGTCAACAAAATAGACACCGGCCCCCGTGTCATTTGACGTCTTTCAATCAGCAGCTACTCGATCGGAATCTTTTGTAATTTTGGCAAACTGCCTTGGTACAGAATACGTATGTTTTTCAAACATACGTGATGCGAACGCATTCCTTTTACCTCTTTCTTCTGTTATTAATTGTTCCCCAAGTTTCTTTCTCTCAGGCAATGGACAATACGCCTGTTCAAAGAGCAATAAGGGATGAAAAATATGTACGGTTCAACTACGAAAATGATTATTTTACCCGTACGGATTATTATTATACACAAGGCATTTATCTTGAATGGATAGAACCCTGGCTTCATCATTTCCCACTCACCAGATTGCTCATCCATCCCAAAGAAGCTGCCCTGCAATATGGCATTGCCTTGGAGCACGATGCCTATACGCCTCAAGATTATACCAAAACAGAAATTCAGTTTGGGGACCGTCCTTTTGCAGCCGCAATTCTTCTGAAGACTTTCGGAATGGCCACTGATTTTGCACACAAGCATAGAATTTCAAGTGCCCTTAGTTCCGGCGTGATCGGTCCCGCCGCCAGAGGAAAAGAAATACAATCAGCCATCCACCATTGGACAAACAATCCCCAACCTAAAGGTTGGCATAACCAGGTTGCCAACGATCTTGTTCTCAATTATCAGCTGGATTATCAAAAGCAATTATACAATTGGGGAAAGGATTTCCTTGGCACTGCAGATGTAAGCGTGGCTGCCGGAACGCTTAGCGACAAGGCAAACATCGGAATCACCCTTATAGCCGGAGTTTTTGATGACCCGTTCGGAGTCAGTATGGTCAGTAAAAAGAAAATAAAGATTTTTGCATATGAGCACCCGGAATGGAATATTGTTGCCTACAATGCAAGTTTGCAGGGAGGATTATTTAATAAATCGAGCATCTATACGATTTCTGCCGAAAGTCTGTCCCGCAGGGTGTTCCAAAACAATTGGGGAATAGTAATGGCAAAAGGCAGGATGTATCTGGAATATTCACAGGCATACATTTCCAGGGAATTCAATGGTGGATTGAAACACCGTTGGGGTGGCATACAGGTAGGCATTGGTTTCTAACAAGTTTTTCCCCTATTTTTGCCCACCAGATCGTAAGGAAAATCTCANNATGGCAGTCTTAGTGAATAAAAAATCAAAGATCATTGTACAGGGGTTTACCGGCACAGAGGGCAGCTTTCATGCAACCCAGATGATTGAATATGGTACACAGGTGGTAGGGGGCGTCACCCCCGGAAAAGGAGGAAGCAGCCATTTGGAAAGACCGGTTTTCAACACGGTCTCGGATGCAGTAAAAAAAACATCCGCCGATGTGTCTATCATCTTCGTCCCGCCTGCATTTGCCGCTGATGCCATCATGGAGGCCGCAGACGCCGGTATTGGCCTGATAATCTGTATCACAGAAGGCATTCCGGTGCAGGATATGGTAAAAGTAAAAAATTATTTACTTGGGAGAGATACCAGGCTGATCGGGCCTAATTGCCCGGGAGTCGTTACAGCAGGTGAATGCAAGGTAGGCATCATGCCTGGATTCGTTTTTAAGAAAGGAAATATTGGCATTGTATCCAAATCGGGGACACTGACATACGAAGCAGCCGATCAGGTTGTCAAAGCAGGCCTCGGAATTTCAACAGCTGTCGGAATAGGCGGTGACCCGATCATTGGGACACCTACAAAAGATGCCATAGAATTGTTAATGAATGATGCGGAAACAGCCGGCATAATTATGATAGGAGAAATTGGCGGCACCATGGAAGCTGAGGCTGCCTACTGGGTCAAACAAAATAACAAGAAGCCGGTGGTTGGATTTATTGCAGGACAGACAGCACCGCCCGGCCGTCGAATGGGCCATGCCGGTGCAATCATCGGTGGTGCAGATGATACTGCAGCGGCCAAAATGAAGATCATGGCTGAATGCGGTATCCACGTCGTGCAAAGTCCGGCGGATATCGGAAAGCGAATGGCTGAAGTAATAAAAAAATAGCCACCGCAATAGCGGTGGCTTCTGGAAGTGCAATTCAATTATTAATACCTTTGTAGCTTACCAACGGTTTCCATGACCGTCAAAATTCCTGCGCTCTCTGTAAGAATCCTGTCGATCCCGACGGAAAAAAGGGCGGCCCCGATATTCATCCCTCCTATTCTCAAATCTCCTGTCAGAATACCTGTCCCTGCGATCATTTCTTAGGTCATAACGGCCATGACGATTATCCAAGCGGTCATAGCTGTACCCATTATTGTATGATGAAGGATTCTCATGACTATTAAATTGGTGGTTTTGCGCCTGTGTGGCGGCGGCGAAGAATATTCCTGCTGCCAATAAGACTGTAAATTTCGTTTGCATACATTTTTTTTTGATTGTTAGGAATTATTGAACTCCCTTATAAGATGTTTTCTGATAGCAGTTGTTTAAATTCTCAAAGTTATAACCCTGTTAAATGTAAATTATTTCATATTCAGGGTCTGATATTCAAGGGTTTTATGCAATTTATTCGCCTTCTGCATCTTTTTCAAAGCGTAACTTTAAAAAAAAATCGATGAGCTGCAAACGCCTAGCAATCATTGGCTTTCTTTGCAATCTCTATATATTTTGCTTGGCACAAGGTTCTCCCGGCAATCATGAAAGAGAATGGAAGAGAATTGATTCCCTTATCTCGAAAAAAGGTCTAACCCAGTCCGCTCTGCAGGAAGTAAATAAGCTTTACCTGCTTGCGAAAAAAGAAAAAAATGATCCTCAAATAATAAAGGCCCTTATTTACCAATTCGGTTTGCAGGAAAACAAAGAAGAAGACGCGTCTATAAAAAATATCCTCCGGGCAGAACATGAAATTGCCGGCGCCAAAGAACCTGCCAGATCCATTTTGCATAGCATAGAAGCTGAAATCTACTGGAATTACTTTCAGCAATACCGCTGGAAATTATACGATCGGGCACAAACCACGCTTTTTAAAAAGGATGATCCGGGCACCTGGGGCGTTGAGGATTTTCACAAAAAGATTGGCGAAGAATTCTCATCCTCCATCAAAAATGAAAGCCTATTGCGTCAGATCAAATTGGAGGCTTTTGATGCAATTATCATCAAGGGCAATAGCCGCTGGGTGCGTCCCACTCTTTACGACCTTTTGGCTCACAGGGTGCTTGATTATTTTAAGAACGATGAAGCGTATATTACAAAACCTGCCTATAGATTTGAGCTTCATGAGAAAGCCGCACTGTCCGACGCAGAGGCTTTTATGAAATATCATTTTGTGACCAGTGACAGTCTTTCCAATCAATTCAAAGCGCTTCAATTATTCCAAAGGCTGCTTTTTTTCCACCGGCAGGATGCCAGACCAAATGCTTTTATTGATGTGGATATTGAACGGATAGAATTTGTGAACACCTACGGTGTGATGGATAATAAAGAGGAATTATACCAAGCCGCACTCGAAAAACTTATTGTAAAATATGAAGATCATCCGGTGGCCACAAAGGCGTCCTACCTCCTGGCCCAAATTTATGCAACCAGGGCTGCAGACTTTGATCCCTTAAAGGATACCAGCAATAGGTTTGCCTACCTGGCCGCCGCATCGATTTGTGAAAAAATTATCCGGCAGACAGACAGCAGCGAAGGCAAAACTGCTTGTCTTAATCANNGAATTGACAATCCAAACCGAAAAAGTAAACCTGCCAGGCAGGCCGTTTCGTAGCCTGCTAACTTTCAGGAACTTTACACACCTTTATTTTCGATTGGTTAAGATGGATGCGAAAATAAAAGAAGGGGTGGGCTCCGCTCGCGTAACTGCCCACTACTGGAAAGAATTCTTAAAGCTGCCCGTTTTTAAAACATTTGATCAGTCTTTACCGGATACGAAGGATTACCAAAAACATGCAGCGGAAATAAAAGTGGATTCAATACCTGTGGGTGAATATGCCTTGCTGGCAAGCATTGACAGTGATTTTTCCATGGAAAATAATCCAGCGGCGGTACAATTTTTTAATGTATCCAACATCGCGTATATCAATAAGGGGGAAGATTATTTCGTGCTGGACCGTGAAACAGGCAAACCATTACCGGGAACGGATGTACAAATCTGGTATAGATATTTTGACAATAGGCAAAACAAATATCTTCAGCGTCAGGGAGAGAATTTCTTTACTGGCAAAAACGGTTATTTCAAACTTATCCCTTCAAAAACAAAAATAAACAATAATCCTCGGATTGAATTGACAAGGGGTAATGATCATTTATTCCTTGATGAAGAGACCAGCTACGATCAAAACATAAACAATGAAGAAGAGAATGAAACGCAATCCAACAGAGAGAAATACGAAAAAAATCATTTGAAAATATTTTTCTTCCTGGACCGCTCAATTTACAGACCAGGTCAAACCGTCAATTTTAAAGGGATTATCGTAACAAAGGGTTTTGAGAAAAAACAATTCAAAATACTGCCTCATTTCAAGACAAGGATTTACCTAATAAATGCGAATAGTGGAAAAACTGATTCTTTGGATCTAAGCACCAATGAATTCGGATCCTTCAACGGTAAATTCATTTTACCATTGAATTTGTTGAACGGCGAATTCAGTATCCGAGACGATTCTTCCGATAGTGAACAATCTTTTTCTGTAGAAGAATACAAAAGACCCAAATTTTATGTTGAATATGAAAAACTAAAAGGCAGTCATAAATTAAATGACAGCATAGCTGTCATCGGTATTGCACGGGCATATTCGGGCAATGCTATCGGAGGTGCGATGGTAAAATACAGGGTGGTGCGTCAAACCAGGTTTGGTTATTATCTGGAGCAAAGATGGAAACCAAGAGCTTATGGCGAGACGGAAGTGACAAATGGTAAGAGCACCACCAATAAGGATGGGAAATTTATTATCTCCTTTAAAGCCATCCCTGATCCAGCCATCGGTAAAGAACTAAACCCCATCTTTGATTACAAAATAAATACCGATATAACTGATATCAACGGAGAAACAAGGAGTGGTGAAACTACGGTTTCCGTCTCTTACAAAAGTTTGCAGATGATAATTGGTATCCCCGGGCAATTGCCGGTAGACAGTTTGAATACAATTTCCATTATTTCCCAAAACCTGGCTGGCGAATTTGAAAGATCATTCGTCAAGGTAAAATTATCCAGGCTCCAAAGCCCCGGAAGGCTGATACGTAAGCGTTATTGGGAACAACCAGACCTGTTTCTGATCAAGAAAGAGGAATACTTGAAATATTTCCCGAATGATGAATACAATAATGAAAGTGATTACCATAACTGGCCCAGGACAGGGCCTGTTATGGAATCTGAAGACTCAAGCAATGAAAATGAAAAGTTTTCTCTTCCTCATCCATCGTTATTACCCGGCTGGTATGTCGTAGAAGCTAAGAGCACCGACAGATGGGGAGAGGAAATAAAGGATGTCCGGTATATTCAGCTATACGATGAAAAAAATAATATCATGACTTTTCCCGAATACAGTTGGCAGGCACAAAGAAATAATCCTGTAGAACCAGGGGAAAAATCAACCATCTGTATAGGAAGCAGTGCAAATGATTTATTCGTCATCCAGCAAATCGAAAAAAAAGACAGTGCCTCTTATTCATTTATCCCTTTAAGCAATGAAAAAAAATCATTCGATTTTTTGGCCACAGAAAATGACCGTGGGGGCTATCAGGTCTTTTTTGCATTTGTAAAAGACAACCGTTTTTACTCCCAATCAAACCGTATAGACATTCCCTGGACAAATAAAGATTTGAAAATTAGTTATGAAACCTACAGGGACAAGACGCTTCCCGGCAATAAGGAAAAATGGAAAATAAAAATCAGCGGATATAAAAAAGAAAAGCTGGCGGCTGAATTACTGTCGTCCATGTACGATGCCTCCCTGGACCAGTTCCAACTTCAGGGCTGGAGTATTCCAGATCTGTTTAGCTCTTATTATTCATGGAGTATCTGGAAAGGAGAAAGTAATTTCTCTTTTGTACAAGGACAGAATATAAGGAATATTGAACCCTTTCCACAGGTTTTTATTAAGCAATATGATGACTTTATTTCCACATCAGCTATTAATAGATTTGGTTATGCTGGTAGGGCAGTTCCTGGATTGGGGAGAAATATTCGCGGACAGGACATGGCACTTCGTGTTCAGGGAAGGATGGATCTCGAGAAACCAAATTTCTCAGAAGCGAAAATGGAGAGTGAATCAGATACGGTAGCGGTCGTGGAGAAAAGGAAAGGTCCGGACAATAAGGATCATATTCAAAGCTCCATTCGAAAAAACTTCAATGAAACCGCTTTCTTTTTTCCTGATCTGCTTACTGATACTTCGGGTACCATAGAATTTTCTTTCACCATTCCCGAAGCGCTGACGAGTTGGAAATGGATGAATCTTGCTCATACCAAAGATTTGGAATTTGGATATTCGGAAAAAACCATTGTTACACAAAAACAACTGATGGTGCAACCCAATGCACCCCGTTTCTTAAGGGAAGGCGACCGGATAGACTTCAGCGCCAAAATCATAAACCTGACCGACTCTGAAATAACCGGACAGACGGAGCTGCAGCTTTTCGATCCCGCCACCAACCAGCCCGTGGATGGCTGGTTCCAGAATATGCAGGCCAATCAATATTTTACAGCAGGAGCAGGTCAAAGTGTAGATGCCGTTTTCCCGCTTTCCGTTCCCTTTCAATTTAACAAACCAGTTTTGTACAGGATTTTTGTAAGAACGCCTGCCCTAGGGGGGAAGGGGGACGAAACTTCATTGACTGATGGAGAAGAAGCCGTCCTGCCGGTCGTAAGCAATCGCATCATGATAACTGAAACCCTTCCCTTGAATATTCAGGGAACCGGAACTAAGCATTTCAAGTTTGAGAGATTGTTGAGGAGCGGAGAGAGTCCAACTCTTAATCATCATAGGCTAATTGTTGAATTCACAGGCAGCCCGGCCTGGTATGCGCTAGAGGCTCTACCTTACCTGATGGAATTCCCTCATGAATGCGCAGAACAGACATTTAATCGCTTTTATGCCAATGCCCTTGCTACAGAAATTACCAATTCTTCC
>PLCH01000649.1 GCA_003135585.1 Chitinophagaceae bacterium | reverse complement strand
CCCGCCGGGTGAGATGACATAGAAATTATTGACACTGTTGACATTCCGGAAAGCGGCACGGGCTCCTGCTTCAAATTTGGATTTATCGCTCAGGGGATTGGTAAAATCCGTTTGGGCTGTCCAGTATTGATTGTCTCCTGAACCCATCTGTTGCTGATCATATACATAGCTGAGCGGCCCATCTTTCAGAATATGGATATTGGAATTGACCAGGTTGTTATTCTGGTTGCTGCCCCTGCTGTAATTGGCATTTGCAGACCATTCTTCCCCCGATTTTGGAAAGTTGTGCTTGAAGCTCAGCATTCCTCCGTGATTATTAAATACCGCGTTGGTATTGGAGAGTCTTTGTGTATAGGAGGAGGTGGTGCCCGAAGGATGAAGGGTATCGACGAACAAATCGCTGGTCAGGGTGGGAGTAAAACTGCCATGAACAATCACTCCGGATACGGACAATGTATTCCTGTTATCAATAAAATAATCCAGACCCAGTCTTCCGAAGGCAAAATATCCCTCATTTATATTTTTATCATATTGGTGTAAACTATCCGATGGCGTATTTAAAAAGGTGTACCGGTTGGTGTAGCCTGTAGAAATGGATTTTCTTTCGTTAAAATTTCCGTTGGCAAAAACATTTATTTTGCCCTGTTTTGCATTTATATCGCCCCCTACATTAAATTTCCCCCTTTCATCCATACCCGCTCTCAGGTTCCCATTGTACCCCGCCTTGCGGTTCTTTTTTAGAATGATGTTCAATATTCCGGAAGTGCCACCTGATGCGTCAAATTTCGCACCCGGATTTGTAATGATCTCCACACTTTGAATTGCATCGGCAGGAATCTGGTCCAGCGTGAGGGTGGAGGGCAGGCCATCCACAAAAATGGTAGGAGTACTATTTCTCAGGGTCACATTACCGTCAATATCAACCGCCACTGACGGAATATTTTTCATAACATCCACACCCGTGCCACCGGTAGCCGAAATATCTTTTTCAACATTGTATATTTTTCTGTCAACGCCTAACTGGATCAGCGGCTTGGAAGAGGTAACCGTCACCTGTTCCAACGTTTGCACGTCAGTGGAGAGCCNNGCCAGTGCTTGCTGCATATCCCCACCCTGCTGGGCTGCGCCTTTTCCCAAATTCAAGTCAAACGCCACTTTTTGATCGTAGGGTTTGTAACCCATAGCCGTGATCTTTAAATGAAAATTCCCGAACACAGGCAAATTTTCAAAACTGAATTCGCCTTTTTTGCCTGTGATTATACCGGCAATGGCGATATCTTTTTTTTGATGGGTGGCCGTGTCAGACTTGCTTTGGATGAGTTGAACCGATACGCCTTCAATTCCCTTATTGGTTTTTTCATCAACAATTTTCCCATAAAAATGCCCGATACTGGGTGCTTGTCTCCCGGTTGGAGCGCCTCCCGGTATTTGTGAGAACCCTGCAAGATTGAAAAATAAAAGTAAGTTCAGCGGTAGATACTTACCCTTGTATAAATAGCCCATATTATATGCAAATCTTCAATCAAAAAACCATCCATCCGTTTGCTTATTTACAAACGGTATAAATCGCAAGATGGAAGGGCTAATGAATGAACTTATTTATTTAAGTAGAAGAGTAAGAAGGATTTGTAACAATCCTATTAGAAATCCCCATGCGGCAGCCATCCGTTGAAGAAGTTGAAATTCATTTGTAAGTATCTGGGCTAACATTTGCTCCAATTTTTCTGGAGAAAAGTTGACGATTTTATCAACCATTATCTTTTCCATGTCAAGACTGCTTTTCAATTCTCCGACATAATTTTTCACAATCAGGGGAAATAATTCTTCCAGTTCTTTTATAAACACGGTTTTTAATTGCAGAATTGTTTTTTCGCCGATAAACATGGAGATAACCGGCAGGGATTCCTTTAGTTTATTATGAAGAAAATCATCAATATGCTGGTCCGCCAAAGGCAGGATCTTTTTCACATTTTCCGGATCAGTAATTGCAAGTTCGATATCCTTAAATGAAAAAAGTTCTTTACCGGCAATTTTTCCAAGGCTCTCTGCTATTTGACGCTGGCGTTTGGGAAAAATACCCTGAAGCCTGAATCCCGCGATCTTTCTTGGTCGTCGGGGATGAAACAGCAGTTTTAGTGCCATCCGTAAGGTCAGCCAGTGTATAAGAGCTGAAATAAACGGAATTGTGTAAAACCACCAGCTCATGTGAATTTTTTTTTAAGCAGCAAAGAAACATTAAATAACCCCGATTCAAAAATTATGGATATTGTTTTTTGAAGGAAAACAGATTTCTGTTAATTTTGGCGTTTGACGGTGGCTGTAGCTCAGTTGGTTAGAGCATCAGATTGTGGTTCTGAGGGTCGGGGGTTCGAGACCCCTCAGTCACCCATTGACCGCCTCGATTTTTCTTGGGGCGGTTTATTTTTTTAAGCACTTGCAGTCCATAGGATTGCGAATAGGGCACTAGGAGGAGCCGGAACGGCCAATAATCACCGGCATTTCCCACTCACATAATTTTTGACAAAGTGAATGTTAATATTCAGCAGTATTTACAACATACCGGATGATTTATCGTTAATTTTGATTCAATATGTCAAAAGCGCTCAAGCATATGATCAACAAAAGAAATCTACCCATTGTCCTGCTTATTGCAGCAGGAGGAATTTTCGTAGCCTTCCGGACCCTGGGATTTAACGAAAACCCTCCCACGAAATATGAAAAAATTCTCCACAATGTTGGGGAAATGCNNTTACAGCCCCAAGGATATCAACGATAATTTTTCGAGAGAGATTTTTAAAAAATACCTGGCTGAAGTGGATGCCGAAAAGGACGTACTGATGCAATCCGATATTGAGGCACTTCGCAAATATGAAACCAAGATTGATGATGAGATACTCGGCAAAACGACCGTGCAATTTGTTCCTGCCGTCAACGAAATCTTTAAGAAACGGATGGAAGAAACAGAGCTCATTTATAAAGATATTCTGGCTACCCCCGTTGATTATTCAAAGGATGAAATGGTGAACCTCGATTTTGAAAAGCTGGGCTTTCCAAAAAATGAGGCAGAAAGAAGGGAGGCCTGGCGCAAAANNAAATAGAAATAAACCGGGCTTTGTTGCTAAAAGCAAAGAAACATTGGAAAAAGAAGCAAGGGAAAAAGCAAGGAAATCAATGGACCGGCTGTATGACCGTCTAAAGTTTAAAATGAATGAGGACGAGCGTTTTAATGAATTTGTACAAACTATTGTCCAATCGATGGATCCGCATACCGATTATTTTCCTCCGGTAGACAAAAGATATTTTGACGAACAAATGAGCGGGCATTTTTTTGGGCNNGTGCATCCTTGTCGCCAACGGAAGATGGTAATATAAAAATCGCGACCTTGCTCACCGGCAGTCCTGCCTGGAAATCAGGTCAGGTAAACGTTGGCGATATCATTCTTAAAGTTGCCCAAAGCAGCCAGGAGCCTACCGACTTGACAGGGTATCTGGTAGAGGATGCTGTCAAATCGATCCGGGGAGCAAAAGGAACCGAGGTAAAGCTAACTTTAAAAAAAGGGGATGGCTCGGTCAAAACTATTTCTTTAGTGCGGGATGAAATTGTACAGGATGAAACCTTTGCAAGAAGTGTTATCGTTAACAGTGAAAAAGGGAAGATCGGATATATTTTTCTTCCTGAATTTTATGCTGATTTTGACAATCCCAAAGGAAGCCGTTGCTCCATCGATGTAGCGAAGGAAGTAGTTAAACTGAAAGAACAAAAAGTAGACGGGATCATTCTCGATCTGCGCACGAATGGGGGTGGTTCCCTATACGACGTGGTTCAAATGGCTGGTTTGTTTATTGAAGAGGGACCGATAGTGCAGGTCAAGGACAGGGATGGTAAAGCACAGATTCTGCGTGACAGGGACAAATCTGTTCTCTATGATGGGCCCTTTGCTGTAATGGTAAGCGAATTGAGTGCTTCTGCATCTGAAATTTTTGCCGCAGCCATCCAGGATTATAGAAGAGGAGTGATCATAGGAAGCACAACCACCTACGGGAAGGGGACCGTGCAAAGAAATATTGGTTTGGATAAATCAGTAGGTTTCTCGGATGCCAACAGTGCTTTGGGCACAATCAAATTGACTTTACAAAAATTTTATAGAATCAATGGAGGTTCCACCCAGTTGCGAGGTGTGGCTTCGGACATTGTGTTACCGGATTTTTATGAACACTATAAGATCCGGGAGAAAGACAATCCTGATGCTTTGCCTTGGGACGAGATTCCAAAAGCAGATTATACGCCCTGGAAATATGCTTATGATTTAAGGACAATAAAAAGCGCAAGCAATGAAAGAATAAAACATGACCAGGCATTTAATTTAATAGCAACGGATGCAGAGTGGCTGGATAAGCAAAATGATAAATTATTTCCTCTGAACCTTGACAAATACCGGGAAGAACAAAAGCAAATCAAAGCTACTGTCAAGCAGATTGAAACTCTGATCAAGCTGCCTGCAGGTTCAGAACTCAATGTCCAATCCCTGCCCCAGGACTTAAATAAATATGATGGAGACAGCGGAAAAGCGGAACGTTATAAACAATGGTTGAAGTCACTGAAGGCAGATATCTATCTGGACCAGGCAGTAAAAGTGGTTGATGATATGGTGACGTCCAAGAATATGGTCTATAATAAATAGATTTTGAAATAAATCATTCAAAAAACCGGGTTGACGACCCGGTTTTTTGTTGCCCTCATTCTAGTTTTGTTCTCGTAGCCATAACAGATATAATAGATCCAAGGACCGCTATCAGGCCAAGGGAAACCCGAAGGCTGCTTGCCTGGGCAATAAAGCCTATAAAAGGAGGACCAAATAGAAATCCCAGGTACCCAATTGTTGATACCGCAGCAATTGCCACGCCGGGGGACATTTCTTTTGACCTGCCTGCGGATCCGTAAACCAGGGGAACAACGGATGACACGCCTGCGCCCACCAATAAAAACCCGAAAAGGGCCGTCAGAAAAAATGGGAAAATGACTGCAATCAATAAACCTGCTGCCGTAAGAATCCCGCTCCATTGAAGCGTCTTTTTCCTGCCCGCACGCGTTGCAACAAAATCGCCAAAAAACCGGCCTGCGGCCATCGTACACATAAAAGCGGTGTAGCCAGCGCTCACCAATTCCTTTTGCGGTTGTATAACCCGCTGAAAATATACTCCGCTCCAGTCAAACATGGCTCCTTCGCAAATCATGGAACAAAAAGCTATGATACCCAGGTTGATCAGCGAACGGTCCGGTTTTGCGAAAATAGGCTGTTGCTCATTTTTATGGGCATCTTGTGCAAGTAAGTTTTTACCCGCGAGAGTAACAATCGCAAAAGCTATTACGCTTATTAGGAGGAAATGTCCCTGTGGAGTCAATCCAAATCCAATCAGCAGGCTGCCGATGGCTGCACCTGTAAATCCGGCCAAACTCCAAAGGCCATGATAGGAGGCCATGATGGACCGTCCATATATTTCTTCCGTCCCGACGGCCTGTGTGTTCATGGAAATATTAAGCAGGTTTCCGGCCATTCCAAAAAGAAAAAGACAGGCAACCAATTCTCCCGGAGTCCGGGCAAGTCCGAGGAGGGGCAAGGTAAATGCATACAATAAGGCCGAGCATATTACGACTGGCCTGCTGCCGAATTTGGCTACCAGCCATCCTGCGATCGGAAGGGACACCAATAATCCGGTAGGCAAACCAAGGAGTACTCCTCCCAGAACGGCATTGCTAAGGTGCAATTTTGATTGGATGCCAGGTATACGGGATGCCCAACTGGAAAAGCATAATCCGGCAAGGAAAAAAAAACAACTAACCGATATTCTATGAATTCTTTTGTTCAGAGCCGGTATGGTTAACGCGTTTACCAATCAATACCAATATGAGTAGGAATTCTGAAGGGATTATAAATATCTTTCCTTTATAATATTTATATGGTGGTCGACATGGCCCGAAATAATGAATCCCAAGGCAATGACATTGATTTCCTGACCGCTCGCTATTCCCTTTTGAAGTAACTGTTCCTTGCTAAAGGACCGGAACATCAATTCATTTGATTTCCGAACAGCTTTAAATTCCTCTAATAGCTGGCTCCATTTTCTTTCCCAGGTCGGTGCATTGGCGGCCCAGTCATTTTCCTCAAAGCCAGGAAGAGGGGTAGCATCTTTTCTGGCGAAACGGAGAGCCCGGTATGCAAAAACCCTTTCGGCATCTATCATATGCTGCAACAGTTCTTTAATGGTCCATTTGCCTTTGGCATAAGCAAAATCGATTTTCTTTTTTGGAATTTCTTTAAGGAATTTTTTGATGCGGTCGGTATTCTTTTTCAGCGCTTCCACAACATCGTCTTCTTTGACTTCATTTATATACCGTTGGAAAAACCCCGCTGCAATCACATCTTTTTTAGTTGCCATTTTTGGGTAAATGTAAAAAAAGTATGCCGGACTATTGCCCGGCATCACGAATATTCCATTCTGCTTGTCAGTTTCTTGAATTTTCCAGGCTGGACTTGGGAAGCGGATC
>PLCH01000316.1 GCA_003135585.1 Chitinophagaceae bacterium | reverse complement strand
GTCCAATTCGACTTTATTAACAAGGTATCTGATAGACAAAAAGTTTAAGCTTGCTGATTCCCTGTACGCCGTCAACCGGCATAGTCAGTACGGGAAGTATATTGAAAAGGATTTTCTTTACAGGGTAATGTTGAATTTTGTAACAAAAAAACATTCCGACGGCAAATACCATTTTGGTTATTTTGAAAGACATTTTTTTCATCCCAAAAGCAACCATCATTTCGACGGCCGGGTATACCTGCTTATCGGGGGCAATTCATTTTCTGCTACCACCTTATTTGCAGGTAGTTTAAAGGGGCAAAAAAATGTGACCCTGGTAGGGGAAGAAATCGGCGGTGGCTATTACGGCAATTCGGCCTGGGTGATCCCCGATGTAGAACTGCCCAATACGAAAATTCGATTTCGTCTGCCAAAGTTCAGACTGGTAATGGATAGGAACAGGGAAAAAAACGGAAGGGGAGTCATGCCTGATGTATGGGCGCTGCCTACTACGGAGGCCATCAGGAAAGGAATTGATTTTAAAGCATGGAAGGCAAAAGATTTGATTAACCAGCGGGAAGATCAAACCAGATAATATTGAATCCCATGGATTTTCCAAAAAAAATTAAAGTTGGTATATGCCTTTTCTGCCTGGTTTATTCCCTTCAGGCCCAAACTTCCCTTGCAACTGTACAGTTGAGAAATATAAAGGGAAAACTGGTGTCATTTGGTTCGGTCTCAGAAAAGGATTCACTGATCCTGGTTTGTTTCTGGGCTACTTGGTCTGAGGCAAGTATACAGGAACTCAATGCCATCAGCGCAAATTATCAACAGTGGAAAACAATCGCCTCTTTCAAACTGATGGCTATATCTATTGATGAAGGAAAATCCGCAAACAAAATAAGGCCTTTGGTCAATTTGAATGGATGGCTGTTTGACGTATACTCGGATCTTAATGGCGATTTGCGTAAGGAATTGAATTCAAACAATCTGCCGCAGGCATTGCTTATAAAGCGGGACAAGGTGGTTTACCAGCAATCCGGTTTTGAATCGGGGACCGAAAACTATCTTCTTCAAAAAATACTTGCGATTTCCACAGGAGGGCATTAATCATTCCCCGTCTACTATTACCTGCTGGAGGTTTAACTCGTCATCAAGAACCACAAAGTCGGCATGTGAACCATGTTGAATGCTACCGTATTTTTTAGACAGACCTGCCAGAGCGGATGGATAGAAAGAGGCCATCCTGAGCGCTTCAGGCAAGGGAATACCGACTTTTTCAACGCCGTTTTTTACTGCCATTATCATTGTCAGGGCCGATCCTGATAAAACACCCCCCGGCAGGGTATATCTGTCACCTTTGAAGACATGCTGGTATTCACCGTGACTCACTTCTGCTACTGCATCTGTGATAAAAAAAAGTCTTTGGCCCATGATTTTTTTACTTATCCTCACAGAAGCAAAATCAACGTGAATGCCATCACATACAATACTGCTCTGTGTGTCGGGATGATCATAGATCGCCCCCACCATACCGGGTTCACGGCCATGCAAAGGCGACATGGCATTAAAAAGATGGGTGGCTGCTGGAATTCCCCGATAAAATCCATTGATGGCCTGCTCATAACTCGCATTGCTATGGCCCGATGAGACCAGGATGTTGTGATTGAGCAATAAATCAATAATATTTTCATCACACTGTTCAGGAGCAATTGTCATCATCTTAAAAATTCCTTTGCCTTTTTCCAAAAGCATGAGGACTTCCTCCGGGGTTGGCTTTTTAATAAAAGCCTCGATATGGGCGCCCTTTTTTACAGGATTTATATAAGGACCCTCCAGATGCAAACCCAATAAGCCTTTTCCACCTTCCGTCCAGTAATTTTTCACAACCTCCATGCCTTTTAGAAACTTTTCAATGGAATTGGTAGCCATGGTGATCATGAACTGTGTACAACCCCCCTGCAGGCAATATTCATAAACAGCTTCAAGAGAATCTGTTGTTAATTCGGCGGAAAATAATTTACCATTGCCTCCGTAAATCTGAAGGTCAATAAAAGCGGGAGCCATCATATATCCTCCCAGATCCCTGGCAAGATAGCCCGGTGGAATGGCTGATGCATCAACGATATCAACCACTTTCCCGGATTTTACCAAAACAGCTTTCCCTAATAATATTTCCCGGCCTGTAAAAAGTTGATGGGGGATAAATGCGGTGTTCATAACGTATTTCAGGGTTCAATGAAAAAATGATCTGCATCTTTCCAAAAAGGGAATTTCATTCGTACTTCTTCCAATTTTTCTTTCTGGAGGCCATAGGTAAAAATAGATTCCTCCTTTGACTTTTCAAATAACACTTCTCCCAGTGGATCGATCATCATTGAATCGCCGCTATAAGAAATATTATTCCCGTCCTCGCCTATGCGATTTACGCCCACCACATAGCATTGGTTTTCTATGGCCCTTGCCCTAAGCAAGGTTTTCCAGGCCAAGCTGCGTCGGTCCGGCCAGTTGGCAACATAGACAAGAACATCAAATTCGCCAACGGCCTGCTGCCGGGACCAGACAGGGAAACGAAGATCATAACACACCTGTAAATTAATTTTCCATCCCTTAACAGATGCGATCAGCCTTTTGTTCCCGGCAGTATAATGTTTGTCTTCATTTGCATAAGCGAACAGATGTCTCTTGTCATAATAGCCATACTGCCCGTCTGGCAACATCCAAATCAAGCGGTTGAAATATTTTCCTTCTTCTTCAATGATTGCGCTTCCGGTAAGAATAATTTTTTTTGCGGCTGTAATTGCTTTCATCCATTTTAGCGTTGGTCCGTCCNNTTCGGGAAGGATCACCACTTCCGTGGTTTCCTTGAGAGAAGAAATCTTTTTTTCGAACATAGCAAGGTTGGCCGCTTTGTTTTCCCACAGAATATCGGTCTGAATAGTTGTAATGTTGAGTATAGACATGGGATGGTTGAATTTATAAAGATAGCAGATTATAATAATAACCTGGCTGGGACGCAGTAAGGGGAATGCCAGGAATATTCAGCAACCTTATTTAACACGGTCAGATAACAAATAAAAAAAATATGAAAACTATGGCTTTTTCCACAGCCATTCTTACTGTCTTTTGGTATAACCAAATTATTATTTTTTATGGCAAATCATTAACGGTTGCTGACAACAAAGGATACTCATACCCTTTTTGTATCAAATAATCCTGAAC
Organism: Chitinophagaceae bacterium; assembly: GCA_003135585.1. Classification (GTDB taxonomy): domain Bacteria; phylum Bacteroidota; class Bacteroidia; order Chitinophagales; family Chitinophagaceae; genus Puia. Next base: position 6,852 of record PLCH01000316.1, on the reverse strand, counting down.
TTTCTTTTTTTTGTTGAACTTATTTTTCTCCTCCCCCAGGGAATTCCACTTTTGTTTGGCAAGCTTTTCCAATGTTTTGCGATAGTCCCCTTCATCAATTGCCCCTAACGCTTTTACCATACAATACTCACTTATCCCTTTTTGTTTCAGGTGGTATTTTATTTTTATCCTACCCCATTGTTTCATCCGGAATTTGCCGGAAGCAAACTGTATTGCATAACGTTCTTCATTGCGATAATTTTCCTCTATCATTTGGGAAAGGATTTCCTGCACCTCTTTTTTCCAAAGACCAAAGGAATATAATTTTTCCTGCACTTCAAGGTGAGACCGCTCCTGGTAAGAGCAGTAATGCCTGATCTTTGGCAGGGCCAAATCTTTGGTTGATATTTTTCTGAAAACTGACATTAGCCTAATTAAGGTTCCGGATCATCTGCAAATGACCGCCCAAGGCGGTCTGCAAATTTAAAGCTTCCATTACTTCACATAAAATCAACCATTTCCCCTTTGCTGTTTGCTATTAACTAAAAATCAGTAGTTTCGCCTCAAAGAATTATTTAAATGAAGTTCATTGTTTCCTCATCGGCTTTGTTAAAACAGCTACAGCAGATATNNAAGTGGTGTGATAAATGCCAATACCGTCCTGCCCATATTAGAAGATTTTTTGTTTGAGGTAGAAAAAAATAAACTCGTCGTTGTTGCCACTGATCTGGAAACAGTGATGAAGGTTCAATTGGAGGTGGAGGCCAAAGAGGGAGGAAAAGTTTGTATCCCGTCGAGAATATTAATTGACTCATTGAAAAATATTCCAGACCAGCCGTTAACCTTTAGTATTGATAAACATTTTGCGGTAGAGATAACAAGTGACAATGGCAAGTATAAGGTTATGGGAGAAAACCCTGATAATTTCCCGAAAGAACCAGCAGCAGATGATACCACTTCTTTCACTACCACATCCTCTGTGTTGTTGAAGGCCATCGGCAAAACTCTTTTTGCAGTGAGTACAGATGACCTGCGCCCGGCTATGACGGGAGTTTTTTTTGAAATGGACCCAAAAGGATTGCAGTTTGTAGCTACGGACGCTCACAGGCTGGTTCGTTACAAACGTGCAGATATCAGCTGCCCGAAGAATGATTCGCTGATCGTTCCAAAAAAACCGCTGAACTTATTAAAAGCGGCCCTGCCTAACAATGAAGACGAGATCACTATCAATTATAATAATAACCATCTGTTTATTCATCATGGCACCACGCAAATGAGTTGCAGGTTGATCGATGCCCGCTTCCCGGACTATAAGGTGGTGATCCCGACGGACAATCCTTACAGGTTAACGGTCAACAGGAGTGATTTCCAGGGCGCCTTGCGCCGTGTCAGTATCTTTAGTAACAAGAGCACAAACCAGGTGGTCTTGAATATCCAGGGCAGTGAATTGCAACTGGCTGCACAGGATGTTGATTTTTCTTTTGAAGGAACGGAAAGAATGAAATGCCGCTATGATGGAGAGGACCTCGCTATTGCCTTCAATGCGAAATTCATGGTGGAAATGTTAAACGCTACAGATTCTGATGAAGTAAAAATTGAATTATCTACTCCCACCCGGGCTGGAATAATAAAACCAATTGAACAGGATGAAAATGAAGAACTGCTGATGCTGGTAATGCCGTTGATGTTAAATAGCTGAAGATTTATTCTGCTGTGAGGATCTAGTTCTTATTGAAAATAAATTGGAAAGGCTTTAACTCTTTTTGTCTCACAATTTTTTGTAAGCTCTGGGGTTTACGTACGATCTTATACTTGTTAATGTCAAAGGCTTCATGCGCTACACAAAATCCTTCCAAGGTTTCATAATGGAACAACAAATCGTTTAATTTATCCAATTCCTGTTCCATGAATTTTTCATTGACAAATTCGTCCTTGACCAAAACGAGGAGATCTCTGTTAGGAGTTTTCATTTAATTAGATTTTAATATCCACTCATTCCTTTATTCAAACCACAGCCACATTTTTTGCTAGTACCGCCAATCCTATTACCGGAACTGCAACTTGAGCTTGCAATTGTAATAAATATAAATAAGAAAATCAATAGCAGGTTTAGCTTTTTCATGGGATTTACTCTTGCTAATTTNNATACAATGCTTGTTTGACAGATATCCCAAAAATTAACAAAATCCCTCTAAAAAAGCCAAAGATACTTATTGCACCGCTTGACTGGGGGCTTGGCCATGCAACACGCTGTATTCCAATTATTAAAGAATTGTTAAAAAATGAATGTGATGTAATTGTGGCATCCGCAGGCCCTCAAATGGTCTTATTAAAGCAGGAATTTCCATTCCTTAGATTTGTTCATTTGCCCGGATACCGGCTTCATTTGGGAAAGAATAAATGGCTGACAATCCTTAGAATTATTATTCAAATTCCCAAAATATTGATTCAAATCGACCGCGAAAAAAGCTGGTTAGAGCGTTTCATTGCGGAGGAGAACTTGGATGGAGTTATTTCTGATAACCGGTATGGTCTTTATGCTGACTCCATAATTTCTGTTTTCATTACCCACCAGCTCTATATCAGGACTCCTTTGGGTAAATCCATTGAAAAAAAATTACAGCAGTTCAATTACCGTTTTATAAACAGGTTTTCAATCTGCTGGATACCTGATTTTGAGAAAAGCCATATGCTGACTGGAAAATTGGCCCACCCGGAAAAATTACCGGCTATAGGTGTCCGGTATCTGGGTCCGTTAACAAGGTTTCACAGAATGGATCCCGGCCCGGCCGAATATGATATTCTGGTTCTGTTATCCGGTCCCGAACCCCAAAGGACCACGCTTGAAAAAATATTGAGAAAGGAACTTAAGCATTATCCGGGGAAAGCCGTAGTGGTGAGGGGTTTACCCGGCAAGTCCGAGTGTTTTTCTGCTTTGCCCCATCAGCTTGTGTACAATCATCTTCCTACTGAAACATTGAACAGGCTGATATGCGAATCAAAATTTGTCATAAGCCGGTCCGGCTATAGTTCCATCATGGATATATTAGCCCTTGGCAAAAAATGCATCCTGATCCCGACACCCGGTCAATCGGAACAGGAGTATCTGGCCTCCTATCTTTTTGGCCAACAGATCGTCTATACTGCGGACCAGGAGGGATTTTGTTTGAAAGACTCTTTAGATGCTGCCGGGAGATTTCCCTTTGTGAATTATGACAAACCGGAGGGGGTATCTTTCTTGGATGCGATCAGAGAATTCATCCAGGAGATGGACCGAAGGAATATCANNCATTTTTCAACGGGGGCCCGGACTCCGAAAATGCCGCAGGTAGGCATATTATCAAGACGAATTTCTGTAAGTGTGTTGACATATTCGGTGATACCCGGATTATGAGAAAACAAGGCTGCACTGTTGCAAGCATTATCCAGCATATAGACCACATCGTAAAATACCTGTACCCCGGCTTCATACAGGGAGGGTATAAAAAGGATTTCCTTTTTGTTTCTGTTAAATTCCTTTATAAAACGGTAGGCCGTCATTTTAGCTCTTTTTGCCGGGCTGGAAATAAAAATATCTATTTTTATCTTGCTCTCGAGCAGACGCTTAGCCATTTCAGGGGCGTCCTTTTTCCCCCTGGAATTCAGGGGACGGTCAAAATCGCTGGTAATCATTCCTTCCCAACTGCTTTTGGCGTGCCTTATTAACAACAGTGTTTTCATTGTTGGCCCTGGATGAATTGCAATGTGTTAGAAATTAATCTCTAAGTTAAAAGAGTTTTAAATATGGTTGCTTATTAATTATTTTAGCACACGCAATGAAAAACTATCATGAACTATATATCCAATAATATCATCAGGCAGGTTTTGCTCCTGCTGCTGATTATTCTGCTGGGGGTGGTGTTGTTCTTCTAGCTACAATCCTTTATACCCGCTTTACTAGGAGCTTATACTTTATATGTGCTCCTGAAAAAGTGGATGTATATATTAACCGGCAGGTACAAATGGAACAAAACCCTTACGGCCATCCTGCTGATGCTGCTTTCCTTCCTGGTAATTCTGGTTCCAATCGCCCTTCTGATAAATATGATGTCATCAAAGATCAATTTTGCCCTGGACCATTCTTCCCAGGTTTTGAGTTCCGTGCAGCAGCTTATTCATTCCTATGAAAAGCGGTATAATATGGAACTGGTTTCAGCGAAAAATATTCAAGATCTTTCTGCCTGGGGGGCGCAGACTTTACCCAGGGTGCTGGGCGCGACTTTTAACAGCATCATTACTATAATAATCATGTATTTTATTCTGTATTTCATGCTTGTAAATGGCAGGAAGACGGAAGGAAATCTTATCGAATGGATGCCACTAAAAAATGAAAATGTTTTGTTGTTAAGACGGGAAACCAATTCGCTTGTCTTTTCCAATGCCATCGGGATTCCTCTGATAGCACTGTTTCAGGGATTCCTGGGCCTGGCAAGTTATCTGGCCCTTGGCGTCCCTGAGCCTATGTTTTGGTTTGCGGTACCTGTATCGCCTCCATGATGCCGGTGGTTGGAGCGGCCCTGGCTTATACTCCGGTAGCCCTATTATTATTTGCCAATGGGATGAACATAAAAGGGGTTATGATGCTGATCTGGGGNNAGGGGTAATCAGCACGCTTGACAGTGTTTTCCGCTTTTGGCTGCAAAAAAAGATCGGTGATGTGCATCCGCTTATTACTGCATTTGGGGTGATACTAGGGCTTAACTTATTTGGTTTTATGGGTCTTATTTTCGGTCCTATTCTTATTTCCCTTTTTATTCTACTGATAAAGATCTACGTAAATGAATTCAGCGTCAATAAAATAAGCTGACAATGTCTAATCCTCGTATAATTACTGAGTAATAAACCCCTAATTTGAAATAAACCCTGATTCAGCACAATAAAAAATTTCAGATCAGGAGCTTGCACNNTTGAATAATATTTTAGCTGTTGGCCCGTTTAAAATGGGCCTATCCGAAAACCCTATTAGAATGCGTACCCGTACTAATCCATTATTCCTAAGTGCCTTACTATTATTATCCTTGTTGCCGCCTGCGCTGCGGGCCGGCCCAATTCCCAAATCAAATATTCATAAGCCTACGGCTGATTCTAAAGTCTCAGTCGCTGAGCTACCGGCAGACAGGTTTAAAGAAGAGGTTTCTGCCCTCTATGATCAAATAGACCTGAAGGATATCGGTCTTAACAGAAAGGCATTTGAATATGCCTATAAAGGATATCTGTATTTGGTTCACCATCATCTTTTGAATCGCAGGGATGTTCTTTCCATTTGCGATTTCAGCCAGTCATCAAGAAAAAAGCGCTTATATGTCCTGGATATGGAGCAGAAAAAGGTTTTATTGAACACCTATGTGGCCCACGGAAGGAAATCAGGCGGAGAATACGCGCGTTCTTTTTCCAATAACCCTAAATCCCATAAGAGCAGCCTGGGATTTTATATAACAGGGCAAACCTATTATGGTGACCACGGACTCTCTCTTAAAATAAAGGGAATTGAAAGAGGATTTAACGATAAAGCAATTCGCCGCAATATTGTCGTTCACGGTTCCCGCTACGTAGGAAGCGATTTCCTGGACTGGAACGCATTTAATGGCAGAAGTTTTGGTTGCCCCGCCCTTCCTTATGAAGAATCTGAACAGGTGATTGAAACCATTAAGAACGGAAGCTGCTTATTTATTTACCACCCAACAAAAAAATATATAACAAAATCAAGGATACTTAACGGTTAGCTCGGACGTAAACTTCAGATGGTTTGAAGGTGAAAAGGCTCAATATAGGTCGTACCCTATGATTGGGCTTTTCTTTTTTAGCCCCTTTAGGAAGAAACCTGCCAGGCTATAAACTGGGTAAGGATACCCGCCAGTAAACCTGCATAGATTTCAAAGGAGGAATGATCAGAAGCTAAATAACGGGCTGTACAAACTATTCCCGCTACCAGGATGGCCAGAGACAAATACAAACCTGAAGCATAATTATCGCTGAAAGAAAATAAAAGGAAAAACATCAACAGCCCCCCTACGGCGGTTGCATGGATGCTGATTTTGAAAAAAATATTGCAAAAAAAGGCAGCACAAATGGCCAAAAAAGAGCCTAAGAGGAATTTTGTCGCCACTGGCGGGCTATCTGGTAAATTTCTAAACACATTCCAGGGCCACCAATAAAATATCATGGCAATGAGATAGGGAATGATTCGCTCTTTGGCCGTGCTCACCTGTATTGAATACAAAAAAAGCTTAAGCCGCGACATTATGAAAATTGCAAATAGGGGCATGAATGCGGTCAGTAAGATTATATGAATGATGCGCAGTATTTTGGTCCTGGATTCCATGCCTGTAAAAACAGCAGGATGTATGAAAATCAGAAAGGCCATTGTATAGCTGACAATAAACAAGGGATGAAAGACAATGGAAAAGAACCTGGCAATGATGCGGAGAGCCGGATGGAAAACCAGGGGGGGCTGCGGTGAGTTTATTATTTCAATATTCAAGTTGTTTCTCATCAGTTAATTTTCATCAATTTCAGAAAACTTAAAGCGTAACCAGCGGCCGGAAGGATATATCATAATTCCTTTCTTAGCCGGGCCACGGGAATATTCAATTGTTCCCGGTATTTAGCCACCGTGCGGCGGGCAATATTATAGCCCTTTTCCTGTAAGAGCTCCGTTAATCTCTCATCACTCAGCGGTTTCTTTTTGCTTTCCCCGTCTATGAGATCGCTAAGAATTTTTTTAACTTCCCGGGTTGAGACTTCCTCACCACTATCCGTACTCAGTGATTCACTGAAAAAGAACTTCAGCCTGTAGGTGCCGAACTCGGTTTGTACGAATTTACTGTTTGCAAC
>PLCH01000622.1 GCA_003135585.1 Chitinophagaceae bacterium | reverse complement strand
TTTCACCTTTTCATTCCAGAATGCGTCCCCCACTTTTTCATGGACACCTTTGTCCCCATATAAAGCCAACTGGCGATCTTTCATAGCAATATAAACCAATACAGCATTTCGTGCTTCCGTTTCCTCCATTTTCAGGACGTGGAAAACTTCAGCAGCCCTATCGACGGGGTCCACAAACCTGCAATAGCTTTCGACGTAGACACGAATTTCTCCGCTTGTTTGCATTTCTGCGGCCTGAATAGCTTTTACAATAAGCTGGTTTTCAGCAGTAGTAAAAAAAGCCTTTTTTCTAAAAAATGGAAATTTCAAGCTGGCAATTTTAAGTTCTGGTTTAGAATTTCACATCAGGAGCTTTTTCAGCACCCGGATCTGACTGGAAATATCCTTTAGTGTGGAACCCAAACATTCCTGAAAATATGGCATTAGGGAATCGTCTGATTGTTGAATTGTATTCCTGAACTCCCTCATTAAAATCATTGCGCGCAACTTTGATCCGGTTTTCAGTTCCTTCCAATTGAGCCTGAAGATCTCTGAAATTTTGTGTGGCTTTCAGGTCAGGATAATTTTCGACGACTGCCAACAACCTGCTCAATGAACTACTTACCTGATTCTGTGCCTGCTGAAACTGTGCAATTTTTTCCGGAGAAAGGTTATTCGCATCTATCTTTACCTGGGTCGCTTTTGCACGGGCCTCAATTACATTTGTAATAGTTTGCTGTTCAAAATTAGCTGCCCCTTTTACTGTGTTCACCAGATTAGGGATAAGGTCAGAACGGCGTTGATACTCACTTTGTACATTCCCCCATTTTCCTTTCGTATTTTCATCCAGTTTAACCATGTTATTGTATCCATTGCAGGCACATCCGCCAAATAATAAGATTACAGCAACGATGATTATTAAAGTTAAGTTCCGGGTATTCATATTTTAGTTATTTAAGATTGAGAGGCTAAAATTAATGCTTTTGCTCTATCAGCGAATAAAATTCATAAAGTCTTGGAATCAATCGAACAATTTGTCGTCCGCTGCATGATCTAACTTTTCTCTGGTCGCCCTGACCAAACAACTATGAACCCGGTCTTTACTGCACCTAAAACCGCGGTCTTCAAGGAATTTTGTTATTTCATTACAAAAATTATGATCATGAATTTCTATATTCAATTGCTGAACTATACTTAACCATTCACAGGGGGTTCCCAAAAGGATATCTTTTTCCGCCCCTTCGATATCCATTTTTAGGTAATCAATTTTTGTCAATTTATGATGTTCAATTATACTATCGATAGTTACAGCCTCTGCTGCTTTGATCGAAGTTTTTCCCAGTTCACTGTTATCGCTGGCTGCAATAACACTAAAAGCGTCTTCATAGTCATCTGCATCATATTTTACAATTGCGCTTTCCTTCCAAACAGCTAGATTGTAAAGGCTGCATCCTTCCAGGCCCCTGGTATTGGATAAAGCAACTTCAAAATTGCTTTTATCCATTTCATAACCCAAGACATTGGAATGCGGGTAGGTTTCCTTAAAATGCAGGAGCGTCAACCCAATATTGCTTCCAAGATCCAATATAAAAGCTTCTGGTCGCAAAGGCGACAGAGGCATATGATATTGATTATAAAAAACGTATTTGATCACATCCCGGTCAATAATGCTACCTCTTCTTATACAGACCCGTTTGTAATTCAAAGGTCTGATACCGATTCGAATCAATTTCTGACGATCCTGCAAATAAAAAGTAAAAAAAAAGGAGTAAAAATCTCTAAACGGGACGATTTTGAAAATGTGAAAAATATCCTGCAAGTTTAATATGTACAATTTTAGTTTTCTTGCCATTTGTTATTCCCACTAAAATAGGAAACGCAATAATAAATGAAACATGGATAGGTATGAGCGGAGAACCGAAATTATTCCTGAATAGCTGCTATTCCGGGTAGTGTCTTTCCCTCGAAATATTCGAGAAGAGCCCCACCACCCGTAGAGACATAGCTTACTTTATTTGCAAATCCAAATTGGTTGATTGCTGAAACCGAATCACCTCCCCCCACAAGGGAGAATGCCCCTTTTTGTGTGACCGCAGCGATAGCGGTTGCAATCGTCTTTGTTCCATGCTGGAATTTTGCTATTTCAAAAACTCCCATAGGGCCATTCCACAAAATTGTCTTTGATTTATTTATCACGTTGACAAATTGATCACAGGCATTGGGACCGATGTCCAATCCAAGCCAGCCATCAGGAATATTATTACTGGGGGCAGTAGAAGTAAATGCCTTGGCGTCAATTTTATCAGCAATCACTGAATCCGAGGGCAAATGAATGCATACATTTTTTTCCTCGGCTGTTTTTAATAAATCAAGTGCCGTTTGCAATCTGTCATCCTCGCAAAGGGAATTACCTATCTTCCCCCCCTCAGCCTTCATAAATGTATAAGCCATACCACCACCAATAATGATGTCGGTGGCCTTTTCCAGCAAATTTTCAATGATCAATATCTTATCAGAAACCTTGGCACCGCCTATAATGGCAGTACTNNTCCCCCAGACTAGCTAATTTTTTAGCAAATCCTTCGTCACCATTTTCTTCTTCTTTATGAAACCGGAGATTTTCCAATAAAAGAACTTCCCCAGGTTTCAACATACGGGCCGTCTGAAAAGCCTGTTCTCCAATACAATCATCTGCGAATAATATTGTAGTCCCATTGAGTAACTCACTCAAATGTTTTACCAAATGTCTAAGCGAATATTTATCAGCGGGTCCGTCCTTAGGCCGCCCTAAATGGCTCATTAATATGATACTTCCACCATCCTTCAATATTTTTTGCAGGGTGGGGATTGTCGCTTTCATCCGGCTATCATCCGTAATTTCATTATTGTCATTCAGGGGGACGTTGAAATCTACGCGGATCAATGCTTTTTGTCCGGCTAAATTGTAATCTGAGAATGTTGACATATCCGGTAATTTATAACAAAGCAAAGTTATCGTAAACAAAACGCCGGATGGATATCCTGCATTTAATTTTATTGCCTTCTACTTGCTAATCAATTTTGCAAAGTAATTAACTGAACGAACCAGCTGGCTCACATAGCTCATTTCGTTATCATACCAGCTTACCGTCTTTACCATCTGCTTGTCCCCCACCGTTAATACCTTGGTCTGGGTACTATCAAATAAAGAACCATAGGTAATCCCAATGATATCGCTGCTTACAATTTCATCTTCCGTATATCCAAAGCTTTCGTTGGTTGCCGCTTTCATAGCCGCATTCACTTCTTCAACGGTTACTTTTTTCCCCAATAGGGTTGTCAGTTCTGTTAAAGAGCCTGTCAAGGTGGGGACCCGCTGTGCGTTGCCGTCCAACTTACCTTTGAGGCTAGGCAAAACCAATCCAATCGCCTTTGCTGCCCCAGTACTGTTGGGAACAATATTTGCAGCAGCTGCCCTTGCACGACGTAGGTCACCTTTGGGGTGAGGAGCATCCTGGGTATTCTGATCATTTGTATAAGCATGAATCGTCGTCATTAATCCACCTACAATCCCGAATTTATCATCCAAAACCTTTGCCATGGGTGCCAGACAATTAGTGGTACAGGATGCACAACTAATGATCGTTTCACTTCCATCCAGTATATGATGATTAACATTGAAGACAATTGTTTTCAGATCACCAGTGGCCGGAGCAGAGATTACTACTCTTTTGGCACCCGCTGTCAAATGCGCGGATGCTTTGTCTTTGTCCGTGAAGAAACCAGTACATTCAAGGACAACATCCACATCATGTTGTTTCCAGGGAATTTCTGTAGGGTTTTTCAGAGCATATATTTTTACTTCATCTCCATTAACAGAAATGGAATTTTCAGAAGCTTTTACTTCAGCATCAAATCGGCCTTGAGCACTATCGTACTTTAAAAGGTGAGCCAATACTTTTGGACTAGTCAAATCATTGATCGCAACCACCTCAATTCCGTCCATATTATGAATCTGGCGATATACCAAACGTCCGATTCTGCCGAATCCATTAATTGCAACTTTTACCGTGCTCATAGTTTAACAATTTGAAATTTTAAAAATTTAAGGATGCGAAGTTACGATTTTTGCCATCTCTCCTTCAGGTAATTTTTGAATAATGTCGTATGGGATAAAGAAGTTTTCGAAACGGTATGGTTTTTTTGCGTAACGTAAAAAATTTGGAAGATTTTGACCCTGCTTATATCTTTGCACTCCTTTTACGGGTAACCCGTTAAGGCTACTGCGCAAAACGCCGCGTTGGTCAATCGGTTAAGACGCATCCCTTTCACGGATGAATGAGGGGTTCGATTCCCCTACGCGGTACGACACTAAATCCTACGATCCTTGCTGGTATTATACTTGCAAGGATTTTTACCATAAGGCGGACGTCTTAATGTGTAGAAGGCTTATTCCACCCCTCATCCTTCGATTTATCATTTGCATAAGATAAAAAACGTTAAAAGTATTCCCTGATCCAGGATGGATATTGATCTCCCATTCAATTGCACCCTTTACGCCCACTCTCAGAATCGTTTGGACTAAGGTGATGTTCTTCCATTGGGCTGGTCGCAAAACACCCTTTAATTGTCGCAACTGCACATTCCAAATTAGCAATTAACATCACATCTTTGTAGGGTAAATTATTTCAAAAAAAATGAAATGGTCATTTCCCCAATGGTTTAAGTAACAATTCCCATTCTTCACTAAAACAAAATAAAATGGAAACTCAAGCAAAAACGATTACGGTAGAAAATACGGTAAAAGCACCAGTAGAAAAAGTATGGCAATTCTGGACCTTACCGGAACACATCACAAAATGGAACAATGCATCCGATGACTGGCACACTCCGTTTGCTGAAAATGATTTAAAGACAGGAGGTAAATTTCTTTCACGAATGGAAGCTAAAGATGGCAGCTTTGGTTTTGATTTTGGTGGGGTGTATGACGATGTAAAAATTAACCAAGTGATTGCATACACCATTGGTGACGGCAGAAAAGTGAAAATCAACTTTTCACCTAATGGAGACGAAACCAAAATAGTTGAGACCTTTGAAGCGGAGAACACNNGAGGGGGATGGCAATCGATTTTGGATAATTTCAAAAAATATGCTGAAACGGATTCTTAATTACAAGACAACTTATATATGAAAAATCAAACAATTACTCCTTGCTTATGGTTCGACCACCAGGCTGAGGAAGCTGCAAATTTATATACCTCCATCTTCAAAAACTCGAGAATCGGACAGATTAGCCGCTATGGAAAAGAGGGGTTTGAAATTCATAGAAAAAAAGCGGGCACTGTAATGGTTGTTAGTTTTCAATTGGACGGTCAGAATTTTACCGCTCTAAATGGTGGGCCTCAGTTTAAATTCACTGAAGCCATTTCTCTGCAGATAACATGTGATACTCAGGAGGAAATAGACCATTACTGGAGCAAACTATCTGAAGGTGGTGAAGAAGGCCCCTGCGGTTGGCTTAAGGACAAATATGGGGTTTCCTGGCAAGTGGTTCCATCCATATTACCAAAGCTGCTGGGTGACCCGGAGAAATCAGAAAGAGTTACAAAGGCTTTTCTTCAAATGAAGAAATTTGACATAAATTCCTTGCTAAATGCTTAATCCGCATCCTGTTTTACGATCTAAATGATTCATATTTTTAATTAGGTGACAGCTTTTTTTGTGCAGCATATTTTGCCGAAGAAATTTGGAGGCAATTATTTTATGCTCTGTTCTGAACCGTAATAAGTGTGGCAATTTTGTCATGAAGATCTTCCGGCCTGAAGGGTTTGGGAACAAATTCCATAAATCCCTTTTGAATCAAATCTGCCCGCATATTATCATACACCGCTGCAGTAAAAGCAATGGCGGGTACTTTATCATTGATTTTCCTGATTTCTGTCAAAGCCGTAATTCCATCCATTTCGGGCATTTCGAGATCTATCAGTATTAGGTCAAAACTAACCTGCCTGAAAATTTCTACTGCCTCTTTTCCATTGCAAGCTTCATGTACTTCACTACCCCATTTTGTTAAAAAGCGGCGGGCAATTGCCATATTAACTGCATTGTCTTCTGCAACAAGAACTTTGACTCCATTGAATACTGTCAATTGCTTTACCCTGTCCTCATTGATGTACATCTTTCTGTTTTCATTGATTGCAAGCTCCAGTGTAAAATAAAATGTACTGCCCTTCCCCTCCTCGCTTTTTAGCAACAAATCCCCATGAAACAGGTTTACCATTTTTTTACTAATGGATAAACCAAGGCCTGTACCTCCGTATTTTCTGGTAGTATCCACGTCTGCCTGGGTAAAACTTTCAAAAATTTCTTCTTGTTTATTACTCGCAATTCCAATTCCGGTATCCTTTACCATAAATTGAATGGTCGCCTTCTGACTGGTGGAAAAAATCTTTTTAGCCACAAGAGTTATTTCTCCCTTATGCGTAAATTTAATGGCATTCGACAAAAGATTGCTGAACACCTGATTTAGTTTGGTTTCATCAGTTAAGAATTCTATGTCAAGGTGATCATCGATATCTGAAGAGAATTTCAACCCTTTTGCATGAGCCTGTACTGAGAACCGGGTTATCAGTTTTTGGAGAAAATTCTTCATATCAACCGGAGCCTGTTCCAGTTGGAATTTGCCGGCTTCAATTTTATTGAAATCAAGGACTTCATTTATCAGGCTCATCATATGTTCTGAAGAATACTTGAGTATATCCAAATGGGATTTCTGGTCCGGTAGATAGCTTTCCTGCAACAACAGATTCGAAGCGCCTATAATACCATTTAAGGGTGTCCTCAATTCATGACTCATATTTGATAAGAATCTTGATTTAGCTTGCGAAGCAACTTCCGCTTTTTGTTTGGCTTTCATCAATTCAAATTGTGCCATCTTAATTTCTGAAATATCCAGGATACTGATTTTCAAAAACCTATTGCTGTTATCCAGAAACGGAACAATATTGACAAAGGCAAAAAAAGTTCGTTTGCGCTTCGAAGTAAATGCGAGCTCACCCTGCCAATTTTTAGTATTGTTGCCAGCCAGACTCTCTTCAATATTCTTAAATAAACGGATATGTTCCTTTGTAAACCAATTCTCAATATTAGTCCCTTCAATCTCCATTTTATTTTCAATTTCAAATAGTTCCACCGCCCGTTTATTGCATCCGGCTATGACCCTTTTTTGCTCATCCATAATGAATACTCCATCCAGTGATGTATTGTATATGGTGTCCACGAAACGCTTTTCCTGCAAAATCGTTATCTCATTATCGCGGTTTACCCTGAGAATGGCGTAGGAGAATAATGTTGTGAGCACGAGTGAAATAGCCATATTACTATTATACAGCCTCGTGAAACTATTAACAATGCTCAATTGATAATGGTTTTCAAAAGGGCTTACATTTAGACAGATCAGTACAGAAACAATAGTTAAAAAATAGACAAACTTTAATTCTTTGAAGTTTTTCTCCACGTTGATGATAAAGGTCATCACCAAAAAGTAAGGAAAATAATAAAGGTATTCACCCGCTTTTAATCCTTCGACATAGTTCATCACAATCAGATAAAGATTCAGATTGATAATAGACAAAATGCGGGCTAATTCAAATCTCCTTTTTGAATTTAGATGAAAAGCAAGTATAAAAAAATAGGCTGCAGTTAAATTAATGAGGGCGCTAATGTATAAACTATAAAAAAAGTAGGTAATGACAGAAATGAAATTGGCGGTTAGAGCCAGAATGATAAACTGATTGAAACGGACAATTTTTTTTCGCCTGGATGCAGAATCATTAATTTCTAAGCCAGAATAGGCGATATATTCATAAATTGACCAAAGGGAGCTAACTATTTTTTTTCTCACAAAGTTTGGATAAGATTGGGACTATTATAAATAATAAAACGTTATTGCATACTAATTATTATCTAAAACAGTTATATAAAAGAATCCAATTTGCTATGAATCCTGATGTTACCAACAAATCATTCATTTTCAATGAAAAGATAGACGTTCAGTGTATAAACGATTTATACGGAAATGACTATATATATCTTGAAGAAGTATTTGGCACAGTATTAGGTGAATACGGTACTTTGGTTGAAAACATTTTCCAACAGTATGCCTCCCATAACATTCCTGGACTCAAGGCTGCAGTTCATAAAATAAAGCCCATTTTCGGATTTGTTGGCCTTCTTTCAATGCAGCATCAATGCCAGCAGTTTGAAGATAACTGTCAGCCCTCCTCCCCTTTTGACATGTTGGTCAATAACTATAATGCTTTGAGGCACAACCTAATAGCAAGCAAATTATTAATCGAGGAAGAAAAAAGGAAATTAGAACTTTTCAACAGTCAGTGATATGAAGATCAGTTGCATTATAGTGGAGGATTTGCAAGTCGCAGCCAATTACCTGATGAAATGTTGCGAGAAAAGCGGTCAGGTGGAATCCAAAGGCCATTTCGTCAATGTGCCTGATGCCCTTTACTTCTTAAACGAGAATACTGTCGATCTCATCTTTTTAGACGTAGAAATGCCGGGCGCAAGCGGTTTTGAGCTCCTTGACCAGATAGCCTTCTCCCCAAAAGTTATACTAACCACATCTAAAAAAGACTATGCATATAACGCGTTTCAATACAATGTTTCCGATTACCTGATGAAGCCTTTTACCTATCAACGCTTTCTTGAATCTTTACAAAAAATTAAGCCCTCCCAGGAAACTATTTCCACCCGAAGCGG
This sequence comes from Chitinophagaceae bacterium, assembly GCA_003135585.1. Classification (GTDB taxonomy): domain Bacteria; phylum Bacteroidota; class Bacteroidia; order Chitinophagales; family Chitinophagaceae; genus Puia. The sequence goes on along the minus strand of PLCH01000622.1, from coordinate 4,475 downwards.
GTCCGACCATATCTACATTAAGGCTGATGGAAAATTGGTGAGGCTGAACAATGATTCGATCCTTTATATCGAAAGTATGGGCGATTACGTAAAATTTGTCACCACTGATAACAAAAAATACATAACACATAATACCATAAAAAACCTGGAAGAGAAAGTAAGCAAACATCATTTTTTGAAAGTGCACCGTTCCTTTATCGTAAACCTCCATAAGATTGACGATATGCGGGAAAATATATTATATATCAAAGGAAATGAAATCCCCGTCAGCAAGGCCAATAAGGCTGACGTATTTAAAAGATTAAATATTGTCTGATTTCAGTGGTTAGATCCCCGCTCTCTTACGGCAGCTTTGTTTTTATGGCAATTCGGTTTCACTGTGGCGTTCAGGGATGTCTATTTCCAAAAATCCTTTCTGGATCAATCGTTCCTTGAAGGCCTTTTGTACCTCATATTCTCCATGAACAATGAACAACTTTCTAACCTTCGATGCATCCTGGCAAGACAGGAAATGGAGCAGATCTTCATAGTCGCCGTGAGCGCTCATACTTCGAATGCTCCCAATTGCAGCATGAACTTCATGAAATATCCCAAAAATATTCACCTCTTTCGCTCCCGCAATTAATTTTCCACCCAATGAATGGGGTTCACAGTAACCAACCATAAGAATGGTATTCCTGCTGTTTTCAATATTATTGCTAATATGATGCTTCACCCTTCCGGCTTCGGCCATACCACTTGCAGAAATGATCACGCAAGGNNCCCTTAAAGGAAAAAGGGTCTTTATCCGTTTCCAATATTTTCTGAATATTCGCATTGAACAGAGGGGAATATTTCTTTACAATCTCAGTTACCGATATACTTAGCGGACTATCCACATAATAGTCAAGTGCCGGAAGCCGGTTTTCCACCTCCAGTTGATTCAGAGCAAAAAGTATTTCCTGAGTCCGCCCTACGCTAAAAGCCGGTATGATCAGTTTACCCTTTTTATTAAGGCAGGTTTCCTGAATCCATGGGAGCAAAAGATCAGGAGTGGTAACATCCGGATCATGCAAACTATTTCCATAGGTGGATTCAATTAAAATATAGTCAGCTTGTGGAAATTCTTCCGGAGATTTGAGAAGCACATCTCTGTACCTTCCCACATCACCACTAAATGTTATTTTAATTTCCTTTCCAGCTTCAAGAATACTAAGATGGATAGCCGCGCTACCGATAATATGGCCTGCATCAGTGTACATAAATTTAACGCTTTCGTCAATAGTGACCCAGGTACCGTATTCAACNNCATTTGCATCTTCCTCGTCATATAAGGGTTGCAGATAGGTCTGTCCTTCCGCGATTCTCTTTTTATTAAGGAATTTGATATCTTCCTGCTGTATTCCTGCGGAATCTTCGAGCAATACCTGTACCAGTTCCTTCGTTGCCGGAGTACAAAATATCCTTCCTCTAAACCCATCTTTAAAGAGTTTGGGAATTAATCCACAGTGATCAATATGCGCATGCGAAACAATAAGATGATTCACATTTCCGGGTACGAAACCCCAATTTCGGTTGAGGGTATCGGTTTCAGGCCCCATACCTTGAAACATACCACAATCAAGCAAACATTTCTTGCCGTTCTGTAAAGTGATCAGGTGTTTGGAACCAGTAACTGTCCGGGCAGCGCCATGAAAAGCAATTTTCATATTGACAATTTTAAAATTGGTATTTATTGATTATTCATTTTTTTTGCCTTGAAGGACCAGGTTATAAAAAATTCAGCGATTAGTTCTCCGGTTTCATTGGTTCCTATCGATCTTGCCACAATTTTCTGGGCTTCACCTGTCTGTATTGCGTTGTCTATAGTTTTTTTTATCAAAATTCCATCTTCGGAAACAAAATTGGTAACCCCGACAGCTTTCTTAAAATAGTTGGCTTCCATTCTTACCACGAGCATGGAAACTGGTGGAATACTCTTATATACATGCATCATCACTTGTACGCCTGTACTCATTTCGGCGGCCATAGCAAGGCAGGCAAAATAGGTCGATCGAAAGGGGTTTTTCGTGAACCATTTATAAGGGACGCTTACAATACACCGTGTTTCATCAATCTCTTTAACCTTTAACCCGGAAAAAAAAGCACTTGGTAATCTGGAAAAAAGAAACAATTTAAATTTCAAAGGATTTTTCATCATTTGGATGAAGGCTGTGGCAGGCATATTCATATGTATTTAGGCAAGGAAACCGCTATCCATTTATGATAGCGGAAGAATTGCCAATCCTTTTTAAGAATTTAGAATATTTTTTAAAATTTGTTGGGTTCTTTGACATAGTATTGGGTTGCAAATAAAATCTCGTTTTGCGTAAAACTATATAAGTATAGAGAAACGGTTTAACAGGCACTCTTAACGACGCACTCAGTAAACGTGCCGTGAAAAATCGATTATGTTTAGGTTTGATACGCATTCTTAGGTTTAAAGCCGCTTTGCCTTTTAGGCAAGCGGTAGTTTACAAATCAGTTTACTATTTATACAATGTAGGATCCAAGGCCTGCGGTGACCATTGCATTAAAAAATTTAGCACTTCCTGTTTATTATAGCTTTTCCCCCGCTCAAGGTATTCGGAATTTTGAGTATGAATTCGGTTACCATTATCATCCAATATAATAAACACCGGAAAACCGAAACGCTGTGGATACCCCAATTTGGCAAAAACCTCCTTATTTTGGTTTTCTTTACTAAAATTCAAATGATAGACAATAAAACATTTGTTTACCAAAGAATCAATCGAACTGTCAGCATGGACAAAGCGGCTAAATTCAATGCACCAACTGCACCAATTCCCACCGGCCTGTAAAAGAATGTGCTTATGTCCCAGCTTTGCTTTTTTTACAGCATCCGAAATATCCTTTCCTGCGTTTGCTGTTGGGTCGTATAATTTTACTTCAGTGCTTTGTGCTTTCGAACTGATAACAAAAAGGGTCAGCAACGGCAACAGAAAATAATTCTTCAACCTTTTCATTTTTTCAAAAATTTTATTGAATTCAATTTCTTCAAGGAAATCTTTCCGTCCGGCAACTTAGTCATTGCTTATCAATTTCTATAATACAGGCTACCACAGCATTGTTATCGCCTTCCGCTTTAAATTGCATATTACCTTTGGCCGTAGTCTGAAACCTTGTATTTTGGACCAGCTTATTGCGAAAGGTTTCATTCAGGCGAAAGGCAAAATCTCGTCCGGGATTACGGCTAATCTGTTTATTAATACCGAACCAGTCGAGGGTGTCTTTGCTTATCACGACGGCCATTATATCTTTTGTCCCCAGGCTATCCGGCATCATACTTTTGTTTTTTGGAAATAAACGGTAGCCGGCTATGCCACAAAAAGGTGAATATTTTGTTTTTGTCGGGTCTTCACTTTCCGGATAAGGAAAAAGAGTATAGCTGCTACCATCTGTCTCCTTACCAAAAACATATATGTAACATTCTGTCGAATTCTTAACTTCCATTTTAAATCTGGTCCCCATTTTGACAGGGGTTACCGTTTCAAAAACATTGATACCTTTATTTGTTAAAGGAATATAACCATCAGTAATAGTTTTATTTTCCTGATAATTTACTTGCACCAGGCCAATTTCACACTCCAGTGACACCCCGGCTGCAAGTCCGATTTTTGGCATGGGTTCCAAGCCATAGGCTTCCCGGACAAAATATTTGAAATCCCTATAATGTACCCATGCAAATCCGTTGTTGCCCCATTGCGGTCCCCAGCTGTTCATAATGAGAAAAGAACCCCCATATTTTACATCATCATAACCCACAACGCACTGCGCGTGGCCTCCAAAACCCATCATACTCCTGTCCTCTGCCGTAGGGTTCCATACGTCCTGTCCCAGCATTGGCTGCATATAACTACCGCCTACCATCATACCAATAATTACAGGCGCTCCTTGTGATAGATTTTCTTTGATGGCCCGTAAATCAATAACATCAGTACGATCACCCAAAGTCAACCGGTTTGCTCCACGCATCCGAAACCGCTCTGCCTCGCTCAACAACTGCTGGTCAGGTTGACGCGAGCAATCCTGATCTGAATAAGGAAACTTATCGTATTGAATCGAACCCCGCGTTGTCATAAACTCCATCGCCTTTATTATATAAGATCCTTCGCAGCCCCCAATACCAATCTGATTATATAGAAATGCAGGGCTGAATTTAAGACGGTTGGGATCCTCGCCTGTCCGAACTGACTCCAGGATGGTTCTTGCCCCGTATGCGCTGCTCCAGGCCACGCAACTGCCCTGGTGGCCCTGGTCTCCTGGGGTAGGTGCAAATTTTTGGAGGTTTGCTGATTCCGGCAGGGGATTTTTGTTATCATCCTCAGACAAGGGCTCATAAATATTTGCCTTTTCAAATTGCCTTGGATCCAAGATGCCGCCGGTTGCAAAATTGGCAACACTTTGAACAATAGAATTATTACAACCACCACGGC
>PLCH01000030.1 GCA_003135585.1 Chitinophagaceae bacterium | reverse complement strand
TCGAAGTCAATTTAGCCGAAGATAACCCGGTGGTAGCTGGTGCAGCTCTAGGAAGGTATCTTGAATGGATATTCAGTATTTTGAATGAAAATATGTACTCCCAGGTAAGATTTAAAATTGACGGAGTATATACTCTTTCGGAAATGTATGATCCACTTGTAAGTCGATTTAAGGATAAATTAAGGAAGCAAAACCATAATCATGCGCTTATTGTTGCTTTTGAAAAATTTGAACAGGCAACTATTTTCAGAAATTATTGCGCGCACTGGAAAAATGAAGCAAATTCATTTACTACTCCGGAAATTGAAGCGATATTGAGAAAATGGCAGGAAATAGAGACCATGATATTTTGTCCTACTGAAACTTGCAAATCATTTGTGAAATATGAAAAATTGGGTTCGATGGAATATATTCGATGTAATTGCGCCTCGCTGAATCTAAAGGCAGATATATTTTATACGCCTATTTAAAGTAGAAAATTTGAATTGAAAATACCGATAGTTGCACTTAAATGATAAGCCCACAAAATGATGGAAAAATTAAACTATATACCATCAAACATTAAAGAGAGAATTTCTAATCCCTTCATCTTTTCTTTTATTCTTTCATGGGTTGTTATTAATTGGCTGATAATTGTTGGTTTATTTTGGATTGGTTTACAACTAAAAGCTTTCCCATATTCATGGACTTGCTACCTATCACAAATGCATAAAGGAGTTAGTAGAATTTGGATATATCGGATATATTCCCTCATATAATCCGTTCCTTGGAAGCCTGGTATATTTGAATGTGGACTAAAATATCAGATCATGTAAATAGAATCTGGCTCTCTTCCTGATCCTTGTAATTTCTTTGATTTCGTAAGCTCTTCAAATTGTTTAGATTTCAAGTTTAGCAAATTGCGGGGGTATATAGATGCGCCAGTCTGAGTTGTAGAATTTCTCGGAGTTGTAATAATCCAGATAAAAATCGATTTCTTTCGGGAGACTTCTGAATAGTCCAATTTCTTTATTGGTGTAGCCTGCATATTGCAAAAAGAATCCTATGGCCTGATGATAAGGATAGATGAATTCCATTCGTTTTAAATAATCGTATAGTTTTCTGACAGAAATAATTCCCTTTGCCTCAATATACGCCTTCATAACATTGCCTACTCCACCTGCGTATCCTGGCCTGACCGTTATGTCCAGCAAAGTTTTTTCCAAATCAGTAACGTAGATTCTCGCGTTCTGATATTGCTTTTGTATGCAACCAAGATTTCCCGATTTTTTTCCTTTCAGTAAATAAATCTGGTTGTTCTTCCAAGTGTATACAGAATTACTGGGCCGCTGCGGTTTTGAAAATGCGCTGTCGACATTTTCCTGCAGCAAGAAGGTGGGCTTGGTTCTCTTTTCACTTTGCTCTTGCGTAATAAATATTTTTCTTGAGGAATTCAAAGAAAAACCATGGACCAACAAGGCAGAGACGTGGGATATGGTCGTACAGAATGCAATGGATAGCGCAATCTCAAAATCGGATACATTTCCAGTAATATAGCGCTGAATATCTGATGGACCGTTAATTGTAATTGCACGCAAATATTTATTCCCGATCAATAATTGAATAAAATTATCAGCCTTGTTTCTTACACTTACCAAGCCTTCCTCTCTTAAAGATTCAAATATCTCTTCCAATGCTTGTCTTGTAAAGATTCTATCTTTGGCTTTTGCCATCCTGGCTTCAATTAAGAGGAAGTTTTTTTCAAGCTTGGATTGTGGGGGCATCGTAGAATTACCTGATCCTTATATTTGGTATATATACCAAATATAAGGAATGTATGCTGTTTTTCCAAATTTTTTATTTGATATACTATAATGTTCGCTATAATGAACTTTTTACCCTATATTTGTTCGCTATAATGAACGTTATGAAAGATAGAATGATTATTCTCATGCCTAAGCTCGAGAAGCTTTTAATCAACTTGGGAGAGAATATGAGGCTGGCCAGATTGCGCCGCAGACTTACGGTCGACCAGGTCTGCGAACGGGCAGACATAGGACGGACAACACTGTGGCAAATCGAAAAAGGAATGCCCAATGTTGCGATCGGGGCATATGTTCAGGTTCTATTTGTTCTAGGTCTTGAAAAAGACCTGCTGGATTTGGCTTCGGATGATGAACTTGGCCGACGTTTACAAGATGCCCAAATTGAAATAAAACGAAGAGGTCCAAAAAAAAGATAACAGATCATGAATATTTTGGTATACGCGGATTGGGCAACACTGGATGTACCTACGCTCATAGGCACACTCTCGGTCGTCCATATTAAGGGCCGCGAAGTTTTTTCCTTTGAATATGAAAAGGCATGGCTTCAGGGGGAGCATACACAAAACCTGGATCCTGACTTGCAGCTCTATACCGGACCACAATATCTCCCCACAATCAAAAAGAATTTCGGCATTTTCCTAGATTCTTCACCGGACCGTTGGGGCAGAGTGCTCATGCTCAGAAGAGAAGCAGTTCAGGGTNNCGGATTACCTGCTCGGCGTTTATGACGCGCAACGAATGGGTGCGCTTCGATTTAAGTCAGAGCCTGAAGGCGCTTTTCTTCACGATGATGCAAGAATTGCTTCGCCACCCTGGACCTCGCTCAGGGACCTCGAATTTGCCAGCCTCCAA
>PLCH01000480.1 GCA_003135585.1 Chitinophagaceae bacterium | reverse complement strand
CCTATTCATTGGTCGGCGATTCCTATACGGAGCATTTAGAGTTTTGCAGCGACCGGGAATGGGAGCACAACGATTTTCAATTTAACATTACGATTAACGAGGATACCTTAATTCAAAAAGGAATGGAAAAAGTTGAGGCAACAGGGGTTAACAGGTTAAACATTGAAAAATACATACGGGTGAAAAATTGAGGAAGGCCGTGTACCAGAACCAGATATAATGAATTCATTAAGATAAACCCTCAATTTTTGGATGCTTTTTTAGCGTATCCCTGTTCGGTATAAAGCCGTTCTGCCGGTAATATAAAGAGTTTTACCATTGAGCTCAGTAAATACCATCGATGAAGGACGTTCGGGGACCTTGATGAATTTCATTTGTTTCCCAGCAGGATCAAAACCATANNCCCATACGTTTCCTTGTTTATCAGCAAGAGAACTGAATTCGCCTTTTTCAACAAAATATTTCAAATTGGAAAGATAGCCCTGAGTGTCCACATCATATTTTACGGTTCGTTTATCATATTCATCCACTGCTATTAAACTTTTTCCGGGAAAGGCTTCAACCAGGGCGCAGGCTCTTGCGAGGTCATAGCATACAGGTATGATCGTTTTACGATCCGTGGCCACCCAACACTCCATATTTCTGCTAAGCGATACCTTATCAAAATCATGATAGTCCCGCCAACGGTTCGAAGGATACAATGCCTTATAAATACCGGCTACAGATCCCATAGGCACTTTATCCAGTATTTGAATCGTCTCTTCAGGGTTTTCAGGATTGATTGAATATACCAATGTTCCAAAGCCTGAATTTCCCCAACCGCTAAAAGAGGTACCAGTCGCATCCGGAGGGTTTTCAAAGTGTTCTTCTTTACCATTGACCAAAAATCCTGGTTGCGGATTATACCGAAATACAACGAGTAAATTATCTTTTGAATCACATCCTAAAGAAAGGGGCTCCCAAGGGAGGTCGGCGAGTAATTGGAGAGATTGGGTCGCTGCCGACCATTTATAAATTCGTTTCTTCCGTTGCTCTGCAAAATATACATTGCTTTTTGAATCGCTACACAATCCAATGGCAAATTCAAAACCCTTTGCCAAAAGTTGTACGGAATCCGGGGAAGTTTGAAAGGCCATTTTTTTTGTATTACCGCTTAGGTTTAAACGCGCAAGTTCAGTAGGCCTTACTTCAATACCCGTGTTGATATCATAAAGTGGGTTATCAGTCGTATATTTAACCTGACTATAGTTATGAATATTAAGCATTTCCACATTGCTGCAATCCCAGCTGCGCATAGAATAAGGATAAGGTACTTTGACCCTTATCACTCGGAACATATATATATTGGCAAAAGTCATATCCTTACAAGCTTGTAACTCCAGTGGCTGGCATTCAGAACTCTCCTGACTTTCTTCTTCCAATTGCAGTGCATACACATTCCAGTTAGAAACATTTTTAAACCGCACTTCATTGCGGACATGATGTTCCACCGACATGGCATAAATTCTGCCTCGGGTGGTTGTATTGTCTGCATAAAATCCTGAACTGGCATAAGTGCTGGCAGACCATATGTTTTTAAAAATCCCTCCTCCATTATTTGTTACCCATAAACTCCAGTATTGTGTATCCCAGGTCTGATCTGACCTGTCATTTGACGTGCGTTCTGTTTGTTGTCTTTCTTCCCATTTCCAGTTCAGTTTAGGCCCGGGGCGCATCGTACCATGACCACCAATAAACTTTACATCATTCATATAAGAATGTTCTCCGGCCATCCATTTACAGGCTACAGCCCGGTAATTGTTTCGTGCAGTATACAGGCCAATTCCTGTTACAATATTTGTTCCACCGGCAGGAGCCTCAAGCATGGCATTTGGCTTACCAAAACCCCCAAAGGCGGCAGCATCTTCGGCAAGGACAATATTGGTTGCCATTGGATGAAGGCCTATTAAAACAGTATTAGGTTTCAATTTTATAGTTTCAGAAATTCTATAGGAACCCTGGGGCAAATAAATAACCCTGTGTTCATTGATGGCTTTTTGAATGGCTTTGGTATCATCGGTCACTCCGTCGCCAACTGCCCCTGCCGTTTTCAGATTTATCCATTCGGTCATGGCTGGAAGTTCCGGAATATCATTTGCAATAGCTGCCGGCATCTTGTGTAAGGGTGTAGCTTCGTAAATGGTTTTATATACTGCCTCTTTATCCAAATCTTCCATCTGAAGCCCGTACGATAATTGTTTTACAGCATATATTGTTGCCGGTGCCATTGTAAAGCTATCGTATTTAGGATAGCTTACCAGGATTGGGACATTCTGGCAAACCAGGTTGCGGATGTTCAGTTGCATATTAGCATTGCCCTCATTACCCAGCTTTATGGCTGGCCCATTTATATTTTCAAACCGGCAGTCTTGCATGATAATCTTTTCCCAGTAGTTGGAATCAACCTGTAGTACAGAAGCCGTATGATTTACATGCATCCTGACAATGGTAAACCCAGCCTGCTGGGTTTTTATGGCCATTTTTCTTTGGCCTTCAAAGTAAGTATCCAGCATCATTAACTGCCATCCCGGAGAAGCTTTCGTTGTATATATTCCATATTCTCCGCCATAAAACTGTACGTCTTCAATCATATTGCCTACGTCAAAGAGCCCTGCTTTTGCTCTTCCTATTTCAATATTACAATGCGCTATAAAACTGTGCTGGGCAAAATGGGTTCTAAGTGCAACAGCAGCCTGGTTTCCGTCTTCAATCTTAATATCGATATTGGACAAAGCACTGTAAAAGGTACCTGCACTGGCATCTTGAACGATTCCTGTTGAGTCAAGCACGGAGCGTGTAAACCAAAACAAATAAGCAGCGTTGCCTTTGTCGTTGGGGTTTTCTTGCTGAAATCCGGGAGAATTTTTCCTCAAAACAATCACCGGCCTGGTTTTTCCGTAACCTATTAAACGAATGGCTGCGGGTACATAGATGGTTTTAGATATGGCATAAACACCTTCCGGAATGAAAAGTATACCAAAATTTTTTTCTTTCTTTAATTGATTAATGGCCGATTGAAGCTGATCAGATACGTCAACCTTACCATCGGCTTGAATATTAAAATTAGCTGGCGTGAAATAGATCCCATCCGGATCATCTATTCGTTGAGTATAGATAGAATTTCCTGGTCTGAATTGCCCAAAAACATCCCAAAAGCTAGCTGTAAAAAAACAAAACGTCAAAATTATCTTTCTGATTTTTAACATAAATCGCAGAATTTATAGTTCATAAACCGGCTCTTTCCGTTTTTTCCTACTTAACCCGATCAAAGGTAAAAAAACAAATTGTCCTCGATGAGTTCTCGCAGACACGGGCCTATCAGGGAATTATTGATTTAACAAACTTTCTCAAAGATACTTGTGTTGTTACAAAAGCTAAAAATATTTTAGGGTATGCTTGCTGGTGTGGTTGCTTAAAAACTTAATAGCTTTTCTTGTTTTATCACTATATATCTTACTGGTTAAAGGAAATAATTAGAAAGCTAATACATGGCGATGCTGTTGGATGGCCCAACAAATTGTTAGTACCATTCCGGTTACAAAATTTTGTTTTGGGCTTAAAAAATGGCAAGCTTGGGAAGATTATCCGTTACAACGATTCCTAGTGACGGGAAAGTATAAAATGGTAGAAGGTATTAATGGGCCATAAGAGATATTCTCAACTTTTGTAATTTTAAGAAGTATAGGTTTTCGGTTGAAGGAGCAGTGAATGGAAGCACCATTCCAGTTGTGGGCCGTTGGGTGTCACTTATATATAAATGTAATGATTGTGAAGCAAACTAATACACTTGTCGTTGGGGCTAGCATTTCGGGTTTGGCCTGCGCCGTCTCCTTGCAAAAACAAAGTATTGAATATGTAATTATTGAAAAGCAAAATCAGGTGGCAACGCCTTGGCGGAATCATTACGACCGTCTGCATTTACATACAAACAAAAGATGTTCAAATTTGCCTTACAAAAAGTTTGGAAGAATAATTCCCCGGTATCCAAGCAGGCAACAGGTGGTTGAATACCTAGAGGATTATCAAAAGGAATTTAATATCAATCCGGTTTTTAATACCGAAGCCATTTCAGTAAAGAAAAAAGCTGACTATTGGATTACCGAAACAACTAGCGGCAGATTCAAATCAAAATACCTGGTAATGGCTACAGGAGCTTTTGGCAAACCGAAACCCATCAACTTTAAGGGTATGGAAACATTTCCCGGCAAACTCCTGCATAGTTACGAATATAAAACCGGCAAAGACTTTAGAGGGCAAAACGTATTGGTAGTGGGTTTTGGTAACTCGGCCTGCGAAATTGCGATTGATTTATTCGAACAGGGTGCAATACCTTCTATGGCTGTTCGATCTCCTGTAAACGTGATCCCACGGGATATTTTAGGTGTTCCTGTGCTGGAACTTAGTTTAATATTGAATNNCCCCATTTATGAACTTGTTAATAGGGGATCTCACCAAATTGGGACTCAAAAAAAAGCCTTACGGCCCCCTGGAAGAAATTCGCAGAGATGGCAATATTCCATTGTTGGACATTGGCACAGTTCAACATATTCGGGATGGGCACATAAAAATCCATGACAATATTGATTTCATTGAAGGCGAAACCATTCATTTCAAAGATGCCAAGAAAGATGTTTTTAATGCAATTATTGCCGGCATTGGATATTACAGGGATTATGCTGAAATAGTTGATGTTGATATAAGTCGTTTCGAGGATTTACAAGTATCGGTAAATAAGCAAAAATATTTTGGGAAAGATGGTTTATATTTCTGTGGCTATTGGGTCGGCCCGACTGGCCAAATCAGGGAAATTGCCTCGGACGCTCAAAAAATTGCAATCGATATAGCAAAAGTAGAAAGTCATTTGAAAAATTACACTTGAAGAAGAGGGATTCAGTGAGAAGAGGTCGCCTTTTATTCTATAACAAAAATTCATTACTAAATTGGAATCTAATCTTTCCTCTCCTCCCAGGGAGTTCAGTCAACTTTACTTTTTCTTCATTGATTGATCTGTCAACGGATAAGGAAATTCAAGTATTTCAAATTTTTTAAATATTCAAACTTGACTCTTTGCCAGAGAAGTTCGAAACCGGTTGTGATCCTCCTGTTCCCTTC
>PLCH01000275.1 GCA_003135585.1 Chitinophagaceae bacterium | reverse complement strand
AGCCAGGTTTCCAATGCAAATAACAGGCAAATTGAAAGAAGCGGACGAAAATAAACCTTTATCAAAACACCAGTTTCGTGCGCAGACAACTGCCCCATATAAAAGGGATAATGGGAATAAGAGAATTCTTATGGGCTTTAATAATGGAATATTAAAATTCATAATTGATTTCCTGACCAAATAACAATTAAAGGTTTCCTTCAAATATTTTTTGTAATTGCTTCCTGTAACAAGGGGCTAAAGATTTCAGCCTGGTAACGGACAAAGTCCCTGTTTGGTTTTTCTGCAAAAGGCAGTGTACCTATTTTAGGAAAATTGCTCCACCGAACAATTTCTTCTTCGTAATCCAAATACCTGTCATTGAATACCCAACCGGCAACATCCAGGTGCCGGGATTTGCAAGCCAGCGCCGTTAACAGGGAATGATTAATACTACCCAGGTAATTTCTGCTAACAAGCAAAACTTTAGCGTCCAGCTTTTCTACGAGGTCTATGACAAAATCCTTCTCATTGAGGGGAACCAATAAACCTCCCGCTCCTTCTATAACCAGGGGGCGATTTAAATTTGCGTGCTTGTCCCTGATTTCCCGAAACTGCCTTATTATCGTTCCTATACTAATCTCGACACCTTCTTTTGCTGCCGCAATATGAGGGGAAGCTGCTAATTTAAATTTATAAACTTCCGGATAAATAGTAGAAAAACGATTCTGGACAACCGATTTAATCCATTCACTGTCGGTACCCAGTTCATAGCCCGCCTGAACAGGTTTCCAATAATCGCCACCCAAAGCTGTTGCTACTACGGCAGCAACCAGAGTTTTGCCAACACCTGTTCCAATACCAGTAATAAAAATGGGTTTCATAAGCTATTTATTCACAAAAATCGAAAACACAGTTGATCCATAATTGCGATTAGTGGCAAACCATTTATATCCTTCATATCTGTTACGCGGTGTGTGCTCAAGCACAAACCATCCCCCTTTGGAAAGCAATTGTTTTTCCACAATAAACTCCGGAAGATCATCAATATTTTGTAAGGCATATGGTGGTCCTGCAAAAATAAAATCAAATTGTTCAGAACATTGACCCAGGAATTTGAAAACATCCATTTTTATTACTTTTAGATTGGATATTCCCAATTCAAGGGAAGTTCTCTTTATAAATTCATGCATGATTGCATCTTTTTCAACTATTGTTAAATCAATGGCACCCCTGGATGCGAGTTCGTAACTGATGCTACCCGTTCCGCCAAAAAGATCTAAAGTTTTCAAGCCTTCAATCGAAACATTATTTTGAAGAATGTTAAATAATCCTTCCTTGGCGATATCAGTTGTAGGTCTTGTATGGGGCATTTTGGATGGAGGATGAACCTTTCTCCCCCCAAATTCCCCCCCGATTATACGCATACAGCCATTTTCAATAGCGAAGAAAAATAGTGAAGCGGAAGCTCCTTCAATTCATCTGTGACTTTGATATTATCCTCCATCTGTTCGANNATATAAGGCTGATTGCTTTTCTACCAACCCGCTGGCCTGTACAAAAATTTCATCCTGGTTGAGGTTTAATTGCTGGCAGCAATTCAACAAATGAAAAGAAACGTCCTTTGAATCTTGAAATGGAAAGGTCTGGGTAAGCTGCAAATGTCCTTTCCTAAAAATAAAAACCACCATTTTATTCGAATAAAAAATGATTTTCATGTACTGATCCTCCTCCTTGGCGGTAAACATTTTATGGCTCTTTAGTTGTAAACTATAGAAATGCCAATACCTGCCGGCAGCAAATTTTTTTTGCAGGAGGTAGTGCACGTCTGCAGGTATGCGGTATACATTGTGCAACTCCCACCAGGGGATTTTCTCAGACAGGACCAGGCCTTTATGGAGACTCCCATAAATAAGATCCGTTAATTGCCTGTTGGAATCCATACTGAAATATTTTTCAGGTACGAGATTGCTTTCAGGAAAATTATACACCAGGAATGTTTCGCCCGTGCTTCTCATCAGAAAATCGTCTTCATAAACAATATCTTGAAGAATTTCTGCAAGGGGCCTTCCATTCATCGTATCTAGTTGAAAATATTTGACCACCACTGGTCTCATTCCTCTTAAATTGAGTAGTACATAACTAAAGGAATTCGCATTAACCTCCATCAAGAGCCGGCATTGTGTAAAATCTTCCGCCTCACCATTCTCAGACCGTATATAGAAATCAGGTTTTACCATATTGGTTAGAACGCAATAATACTACAATTTCCTTGTATGAGGGCTAGTCACAAACAGAGAAAATGTCCGCATTTGCTGTACATTGCAGTCCTTTAAAAATGACCTTTCCCAATAACCATAGCTTTCAGGTTGGTATCAGCAAAAAGCAAGTTTTACGAATTGCATTGCCGATAAGTGTGGCCATTCTTGTACCGCAAATAAATTTCATAACGAACAATATTTTCCTGGGCGGCCTGAACGAACGATCGCTGGCTACTGCGGGAATTACCGGTGTCTATTACCTTCTTTTTGC
>PLCH01000571.1:266-2823 GCA_003135585.1 Chitinophagaceae bacterium | reverse complement strand
GATATTTCTCCGTCTCTGCAATGCGTATCTGTTTCAGGCCATTTTGAGAGATGACTTCTCCGAGCGTATTTTTCAGATCATCATTTTTGAAAATAACCTGTACATTTTTAAAACTTTGATCATACTGGGTCATGGTCGTATAGAGAAGGGACAGTTTTTTCATTCCGTGCTCGGGGATATCCTTCTGCGTTAGAACTTCAGTGATCTCCCGGCAACGGTCTGTCCGGAAGTTAAAGCACAATACGGTATCACCGTTTTCAATCCTGGCAAGGGGCTGTTGATCGGCCCCCACTATAACCGTAGGTTTGATAAATTCATCCGTTATATTTCGAAAATAGGAATTTTCGATTGCGCTGATCGCGTCAGCGGCTCTTTCGCCGGTTCCCTTTACCAAAGCATCATAAGCCAATTTTACCCTGTCCCACCGCTTATCCCGATCCATTGCATAATAACGTCCGCTCACGCTGGCGATTTTTCCCGCTGATCTGTTCATATGCTCCTTAAGTTCTTTGATAAATCCAAGACCGCTTTTCGGATCNNCACGTCCATCTGTAAATGCATGAACATAGATTTCTTTTAGTCCCTGATCTTTGGCAATATCAAGAATGGCCTTCAGGTGGTTGATATGGGAGTGTACGCCTCCGTCACTTACCAGGCCAAGAAGATGAAGGGTTTTTTTATTCTCTATTGAAGAATGGATGGCAGCCCTTAAGGTTTCATTCAGCGCAAAGGAACCATCCCGGATGGCAACATTGATACGTTGCAATTCCTGATAGACAATCTTTCCGGCTCCAAGGTTCAGATGACCCACTTCAGAATTGCCCATCTGGCCTTCCGGTAATCCAACTTCTTCTCCATACGTAACAAGGGTCGTATTTGGATATTTCTTGGATAAAGACGTTACAAAAGGAGTGTTTGCATGCTGGATAGCATCGGAGGATTTTAGCTTGCCCAGCCCCCACCCGTCCATAATCAAAAGAATTACCTTTTTTTTTGTCATACAGTGAAAAGCCTTGTTTACATAATTTTAGCGGTGTAAAGTTAGCAGGTTTGCCCTGTTAATTGGTATTTTTAGACCCAAAAGCGCATTTGGCATATTTTTAGTGCAGTTTAATCGGATTAACCCAATTCAATATGAAAAACCTTGCAGGATCAGTGATATTAATCTTTTCGCTTTTCCTTTTGTCTTTTAAACCGCACAGTATTGACGATGTCGCAACTGCAATCCGTTCAGGAAATGTTGATCAATTGTCACTCTATTTGGATTACCGCGTTGACATTTCTTTACCAGATAAAACTGATTCCTATAGTAAAATCCAGGCCGAAATGATTATCCGTGATTTTTTTACCCTGAACGTTGTACGCAATTTCCAGGTCAAACAAAAAGGAGAGAACGCTGGCTTGTTTTATTGCATCGGTGTACTGCAAACGCACAATGGCGATTACCGTACTTCCCTGTTTATGAAACAAAAAGGGGACAGACAATATTTACAGGAACTAAGATTTCAACCCGTCCAATAATATAGATCAATTATTCTTTTTAAAACCGCGGCCCATGGTCTTGTCACTGTGGGTCATTTTTTTGCCCATCCATCACAGCATTGCATATATATTTATTTTAGTGGATATCTTTACATCCATCTGTTTCTTTTATGTTTGATTTTGATGAACAATTGCAAATTCTTTTGGAAGCTGCCTATAAAGAAGACTTAGGGGACGGTGATCATTCTGCCTTGTCCTGTATACCGGCGGATGCAAAAGGGGAAGCCGTTTTGAAAATCAAGGAGGATGGGATCCTAGCCGGTGTAAGAGTTGCCGAAAATGCACTTAAAATAAAAGCCCCGGATTCGCATTTTATTTTTTTTAAAAAAGATGGAGACAGGATGCAGGCAGGTGAGCAGGCGTTTCTTGTAAAGGCACCTGTCCATGTTCTTCTCCAGGCCGAACGCCTTGTATTGAACTGTATGCAGCGTATGAGCGGAATTGCAACCCTGACCGGGAAGTATGTAAAAAAGCTTGAGGGCTTCAAAACAAAAATCCTGGATACCAGGAAAACCACCCCCAATTTTCGTTTACTTGAAAAAGAAGCCGTTCGTATCGGTGGTGCGCTCAATCACCGGTTTGGTTTATTCGACAGGATCATTTTGAAGGACAATCATATCGATTACTGCGGGGGTATTGGAAAGGCAATTGAAAGGGCGAGTGAATATACACAATTCATCAGACCGGGCCTGAAAATTGAAATTGAAACCCGGAATTTGGATGAGGTGAAACAAGTGCTGTCTGCCGGTAAGGTCGATAGAATCATGCTGGATAATTTTAGCCCCGATCAGCTCAGAGAGGCAATAAAAATAATAGGTAAATCCTTTGAAACAGAAGCCAGTGGCGGAATTAACATGGATAACCTTATTGTCTATGCGCAAACCGGGGTCGATTACATTAGCGTGGGAGCGCTCATTCACCAGGCCAGGAGCCTGGATATGAGCATGAAGGCCTACCAAATCTAAGGACTCCTAAAACTGCAAGTGGTTTTTATGAATAAAAAAAAATCTAATCT
>PLCH01000571.1:0-260 GCA_003135585.1 Chitinophagaceae bacterium | reverse complement strand
ATAGTGACCTTGGTTGAAGGATTTTCGGGCAGGCAGGAGGACCTGGAAAAACTGGGAAAGCAGTTAAAAACCTTTTGCGGGACCGGGGGTTCCGTAAAGGAGGATGAGATAATTATACAGGGCGATCAGCGCGATAAAATTTTGCAATGGCTGTCAAAAAATGGATATGGCTCCGTCAAACGAATCTGAATTATTCCTTTATGAATCGCTTCACTTCGTTAATTCTTGTCCCTTGCAATTGTAAGGTATATGCGCCTTGG